>NZ_JBFTHX010000010.1:0-229916 GCF_056394465.1 Variovorax sp. 10N432 | reverse complement strand
ATGGAAGAGATCGTCGACAGCGTCAAGCGGGTGACCGACATCATGGGCGAGATCACGGCGGCCAGCCAGGAGCAGACCTCGGGGATCGAGCAGATCAACCAGGCGATCACGCAGATGGACCAGGTGACCCAGCAGAACGCGGCGCTGGTCGAAGAGGCGTCCGCGGCGGCGGGCTCGCTGCAGGACCAGGCGAGCCAGCTGTCGCGCGCGGTCGGTGTGTTCAAGCTGGACCGATCGCAGGCCTCGCGCTCGCCGGCCGCGGCACCGGCGAAGCGGTTGCAGGCCAAGGCCAAGCCGGCCAGGGAGGAATCCGCGCCACGCAAGCAGACGCCCGCTTCTGCCGTGTCGGCGGCGGGCGACTGGGAAGAGTTCTAACCGTCGGCGGACCCGCCCACGGCCGGCCGCGTCCCCTCTTCGGGCCGCATCGGCGAACGCCCCGGCGCCGGCCGGGGGACGCCCTTCAGCGACCCGTAAGCGTGGGCGTAGACCCAGGTGAATTCGACGCCCAGCAGGAAGATCTGGGCCGAGTAATAGACCCACACCAGCACCACCACCAGCGAGCCGGCGGCGCCATAGCCCGAGGCGACGCCGGTTGTGCCGATGTAGAGGCCGATCAGGTACTTGCCGACCGTGAACAGCACCGCCGTCACCGCGGCGCCCACCCAGACGTCGCGCCATTGCACCCTGACCCGCGGCATGACCTTGTAGATCATCGCGAAGCCGATCGTCACGATCACGAAGCCGAAGGCCGAATTGACGTGCTGCGCCAGCGTGGCCCAGCCGCCGAACATCGGCGCCCACCACTCGCCCAGGGCCGCCAGCGCCGCGTTGACCACCAGCGACACGATCAGAAGGAAGCCGATGCCCATGATCATGCTGAACGAGAGCAGCCGCGTGCGCAGCAGCGACAGCACACCGCCACCCGCGTCGCGCACCGGCGCCCGCCAGATGCGGTCGAACGCGTCCTGCAGCTCACCGAAGACCGTGGTGGCGCCGACGACCACCAGGCCGAGGCCAGCCACGGTGGCGACCACCCCCTGGGTCGGCTTGTTGAGGGCTTCGAGCATCGACTGCACCGCTCGCGCGCCGTCGGCGCCCATCAGCCCCGAGAGCTGCTCGAAGATCTCGCCGCGGGCCGCCTCCCGGCCGAACACCAGACCGACCACGGAGATGACGATGAGGATCAGCGGCGCGACCGAGAACACCGTGTAGTAGGCCAGCGCGGCGCCCATGCTGGGGGCGTAGTCGGCCCGCCACGAGGCGACCGAATCCTTGCAGAGCTGGAAGAGCGAGCGTGCGTTCATGGGCGGGAGTTTGGCAGCAACTTGGCCGGCGGCACGTGGGACAGTGCGCCTCGGCGGCGGCACGGCCCACGATAATCGCCCCACATGGATCTCGCATCTACCCCTGCGCCGGCGGCGACCGACCGCCCGCGCCCCCAATCCCCGCGCGACCTTTTCGTTTCCTGCACCTGGCTGGCGTTGCAGGGCTTCGGCGGCGTGCTGGCCATCGTCCAGCGCGAGATGGTCGAAAAGAAGCGCTGGCTCACCCCCGACGAATTCCTCGAGGACTGGGCCGTCGCCCAGGTGCTGCCGGGCCCCAACGTGATCAATCTGGCGCTGATGATCGGCGATCGCCACTTCGGGCTGCGCGGCGCGATCGCGGCGGTGGCCGGCATGCTCACCGTGCCGCTGGCCGTGATCCTGGTGCTGGCGGTGCTCTATGCCCACTACGCCGGCAACCCGCAGGTCGCCGGCGCGCTGCGCGGGATGGGCGCGGTGGCGGGCGGGCTGATCGCCGCCACCGGCATCAAGCTCATACCGCAGCTGCGGCGGCATCCGCTGGGCTTCGCCACCTGCCTGGTGCTGGTCGCCGTGGTCTTCGCCGCGATCGCCTTCGGCCGCATCCCGCTCGGCTGGGTGCTTCTGGTGGTCGGCGGCGTGGCCTGCGCCTGGACCTGGCGGAAGATCGCGCCATGACCATCGTCATGCACTGGCAGGACTGGCTCGCGCTCTTCGCCCAGTACCTGATGCTTTCGCTGCTGTCGATCAGCGGCGCCATCACCACGGTGCCCGACATGCACCGCTTCCTGGTCAGCGACCACCGCTGGCTGACCGACGCCCAGTTCAGTTCCTCGGTCGCCATCGCCCAGGCCGCGCCGGGCCCCAACGTGCTGTTCGTGGCGCTGATGGGCTGGAACGTCGGGTTGAATGCCGGCGGCGGCATCGGGGCCGGCCTGCAGGCCTGGCTGCTGGGCCTGCTGGGCCTCGCGATCACCATGGTCGGCATCATGCTGCCGAGCACCACCCTGACTTATTTTGCCACCCGCTGGGGCCACCGCAACCGCACCCGGCGCGGCGTGCGCGCCTTCAAGCAGGGCATGGCGCCGATCGTCATCGGCCTGCTGGTCGCCACCGGCTGGGTGCTGGCGGGCGGAAACCATGCTGGCAACGCGCCCGCCTGGCACCTGTGGCTGCTGAGCGGCGTGGCCACGTTTATCGTCTGGCGCACCCGCATCCACCTGCTGTGGCTGCTGGGCGCCGGGGCGCTGCTGGGCGCCCTGGGTTTCGTCTGAACCTCTTTTTCAAGGCTTCCTCCTCATGCAACTCCGACCCCTCGGCCGCTCGGGCCTCCAGGTTTCCCCGCTGGCCTTCGGCGGCAACGTGTTCGGCTGGACCGTCGACGAAGCGCTGTCGTTCCGGCTGCTCGACGCCTGGCTCGACGCCGGCTTCAATTTCATCGACACCGCCGACGTCTATTCCAGCTGGGTGCCCGGCCACAGCGGCGGCGAATCCGAGACCATCATCGGCAAGTGGCTGCGCCAGAGCGGCAAGCGCGACCGCGTGGTGCTCGCGACCAAGCTCGGCAAGCCGATGGGCGAAGGCAAGAAGGGCCTGTCGCCGGCCTACATCCACGAAGCCGTCGATGCGTCGCTGCGGCGCCTGCAGACCGATCGCATCGACCTCTACCAATCCCACGACGACGACCCGGACACGCCGCTTTCCGACACCGCGGAAGCCTTCGCGGCGCTGATCAAGGCCGGCAAGGTGCGCGCGATCGGGGCCTCGAACTTCAGCGCCCCGCGGCTGGCCGAGGCGCTGGACGTGGCCGAGAAGCAGGGGCTGCCGCGCTACGAGAGCCTGCAGCCGCTGTACAACCTCTACGACCGGGCGGTCTTCGAGCAGGCGCTCGAGCCCCTGTGCCTCGCGCGCGGCGTCGGCGTGATCAATTTCTATGCGCTCGCCGCCGGCTTCCTGACCGGCAAGTACCGAAGCCCGGCGGATGCCGCGAAAAGCGCGCGCGGCGGCAGCACCACCAAGAAATACCTGAACGCGCGCGGCCTGCGCATCCTCGACGCGCTCGACGCCGCCGCCAGGACCCATGGCGCGACCCCGGGCCAGGTGGCGATCGCCTGGCAGATCGCGCGGCCGGTGGTCACGGCGCCGATTGCCAGCGCGACCTCGATGAAGCAGTTGGAGGAACTGGTCGCGGCARCCGCGCTGCAACTGTCGCCCGAGACCATCGCGGCGCTGGACGCGGCGAGCGCCGAGCCGTCCGCCCCGGCTGAACGGTAGGCTCCCTCCGACACGGATTGGCGGCCGCGGCCGCCGCCTGCGGGCTCGGACGAAGGCAGACTGGGCCGATTCCCATAGTCCCAGACCCGGAGCAACAACCATGTCCTTCGCCCTCTACATGATCGGCTTCCTGATCTTCCTGGCCGGCGTGGGCTGGGCCGCCTCGGTCGCCGGCGTGCCCTCGCTCTACATTGGCATCGGCGCCCTGATCCTGCTCGGCATCGGCATCTTCAGCGGCGTCGGCCGCACTCGCGGCAAGGACCCGTCCTGATTCTCGGAGCCACATCCGCGATACGCTTGCGGGATGAATCCCCACGATCCCCTCGCCCCACCCACGCTTTCCCTTTTCGCCGATCTCCGGGTCGAGGTCGGCAGGCCCGAGGTCCTGAGCCGCGGCCCGCGCGGCATGCGTCGGCTGGTGCCGATCACCGGCGGCGAAGCCCGCGGTGACGGCTGGACCGCCCGCGTGCTGCCCGGCGGCACCGATTTCCAGTTGATCGTCAGCGACACCTTGTCCGAACTCGACGCCCGCTACGGCCTCGAGACCGATGCCGGCGACCTGATCTACGTCCAGAACCATGCGGTGCGCTCGGCACCGGCCGAGGTCATGGCCGCGCTGCTGCGTGGCGAACCCGTCGACCCGGCCCAGGTCTACTTCCGCTGCCACCCGCGCTTCGAGACCGCTTCGAAGACGTTGGGCTGGATCACCGACCGCATGTTCGTCGGCGTCGGGGTGCGGCACCCCGCCGAGGTCGTGATGCGTTTCTTCAGCCTGTAGCCGGGGCCAGCCGCTGCCGCATCGCCTCGTAGAGGCAGACACCGCTCGCCACCGACACGTTGAGGCTTTCCACGGCGCCCGCCATCGGGATGCTGATCAGTTCGTCGCAGGTCTTGCGCGTGAGCTGGCGCATCCCCTCGCCTTCGGCGCCCAGCACCAGCGCCAGCGGGCGCCGCAGGTCGCTCTGGTAGAGCGTGCCGGGCGCATCGTCGCTGGTGCCGACGCACCAGATGCTGCGCTCCTTGAGTTCGTTGAGCGTGCGCGCCAGGTTGGTCACCATGAAATACGGCACCGTCTCGGCCGCCCCGCTTGCCACCTTGGCCACGGTGGCGTTGATGCCGGCGGCGTGGTCCTTCGGCGCGATCACCGCGTGGGCGCCGGCGCCGTCGGCGACGCGCAGGCAGGCGCCCAGGTTGTGCGGGTCGGTCACACCGTCGAGCACCAGCAGCAGCGGCATCGTGCCCGCGGCTTCCAGGCCCTCCAGCAGTTCGTCGAGCGAATGGGTCTGGGCGACCGGCTCGACGCGCGCAGCCACGCCCTGGTGGCCATGGCTGCCGCTCAGCTTCGAAAGGCGCAGGCCATCGGCCTCGACCAGCCGCACGCCGGCCTCCTGGGCGCGGGCGACGAACTGCCGCATGCGCGCATCGCGCCGGCTGGCATCGAACAGCACCTCGATCACCGATTGGGGCGCGGTCTTGATGCGCACGCCGACGGCATGGAAGCCGAAAATCACTTTGGGGGAAGACATGCGGGGATTATCGAGCCCCGGCGAGATAGAGCAGCAGGCACAGCAGCAGCAGGCCGGCGGCGACCCCCGCCCAGCGGCCCCATCGGGGCGGCTTGCGCTCCCTGGGCTCGGCCTGCGGCCCGCTGCGAGGCGCCAGCCCGCCGAAGGCGGTGTCGTCTTCCTCGTCGCTGTCTGGTGAAGGTCTGGGCATGGGTTCCCCCGCGGTTCAGCTCCCCCCCTCGTCGAGCGCCACGCGCCCCGCCTCGATCGTGATTTTGCGCTCGCACTGGGCCGCGATGCCACGGTCGTGCGTGACCAGCACGAGGGTGGTGCCCAGTTCGCGGTTGAGGTCGAACATCAGCCGCATCACCTGCTCGCCGGTGGCGAAATCGAGGCTGCCGGTGGGCTCGTCGGCCAGCAGCAGCGCCGGCTGGACCACGAAGGCCCGCGCCAGCGCCACCCGCTGCTGCTCGCCGCCCGACAGCACCTTGGGATAGTGGCCCAGGCGCTGGCCGAGCCCGACACGGCCGAGCATCTCGGTGGCCGCCTTGCGGGCATCCTTGCGATCGGCCAATTCAAGGGGCAACATCACGTTCTCGAGCGCGCTCAGGTTGCCGAGCAGCTGGAAACTCTGGAACACGAAGCCGACCTTCTGCGCCCGCAGGGCCGCACGTTCGTCCTCGTCGATCGCGAACAGGTCCTCGCCCCCGAGCTTCACGGTGCCGCGGGTGGGCGTGTCGAGGCCGGCGACGATCGACAGCAGCGTGCTCTTGCCCGAGCCCGAGGCGCCGACGATCGCAGCGGTCTCCCTGGCGCCCAGGGTGAAGTCGATGTCCTGCAGAATATCCAGCGTTCCGGTGGAATCGGTCACGGACTTGAAGACATGCTGGACGGCGACGATGGCGTCGGCTCGGCCATCGGATCGGATTGAGGACATTGAAAGGTTTCGCGTGGTGAATCGACGTCACTTTATCTTGAGCGCCGCGCTGGTCGCGAATGCGGGGTCATGGCCGGCCGCCGGAGCGCAGTCGGCAGCGGGCAAGGCGCCCCTGATCCTGGTGGTCGGCGACTCGCTGTCGGCCGAGTACGGCCTCAAGCGCGGCGAAGGCTGGGTGCCGCTGCTCGACAAGCGGCTGGCCGAACAGAAGATCGCGGCCACGGTGGTCAATGCCAGCATCAGCGGCGACACCAGCGCGGGCGGCCGGGCCCGGCTGCCCAACCTGCTGGCGCAGCACCAGCCGACGCACGTGGTGCTCGAACTCGGCGCAAACGACGCCCTGCGCGGCCTGCCGCTGGCCGGCACCGAGGACAACCTGCTGCAGATGACCAAGGCTGCACAGGCCACGGGCGCCCAGGTGCTGCTGGTCGGCATCCAGGTGCCACCGAACTACGGCAGCGACTACACGCGCCGCTTCGAGGCCATCTTCTCGAAGGTGGCGGCGGCGACCAAGGCACCGGTGGTTCCCTTCCTGCTGAAAGGCATCGCCGACGGGCCCGATGCGGCGGTACTGTTCCAGGCCGACCGCATCCACCCGACCGCGGCCGCCCAGCCGCGCATGCTCGACAACGTCTGGCCGGCCTTGCGCAAGATGCTTCCGAAATAGCCGGCCGCCGGCCGGCTTCGATTCACGCAAGCAAAAAGCCGCCGCGGCGCTGAGCCGCGGCGGCTTCTTCATTCTTTCGGGGGGGAGGTCCGGAACGGCTCAGCCGTTCTTGGTCGGCAGTTCGGGCACCGTCGGCGGATCGCGTTCCAGCGAAGCGACATCGGTCTCCGGATCGCCGGGTGCCAGGCCGTCGCTGCTGGGCATGAGCTTGCGGTTGGCCTTTTCCCTCAGCTTGTCTTCCTTCTTTTTCTTCTTAGCCAGTTCTTTCTGGCGCTTTTCATAGCCGTAATTTGGTGTTGCCACTGCTTCTCCTTCACGAGACAGTCACGGTGACTGCACATGGCTTGACTGTACGCGATATCGCGGCGCTCTCAGAGTGCCGCCAGCGCCTGTTCCAGGTCCGCGCGCAGGTCGTCCACGTCTTCCAGGCCGATCGAGAACCGCACCAGCGTGCCCTTGTGCGGCCAGCGGGCCACCGCGGCGTCGCGCATCAGGCCGATGTCGTAGGGCACCACCAGGCTGATCGGCCCACCCCACGAATAGCCGAGCCGGAACAAGGCCAGGCTGTCGCAGAAGCGGTCGACCTGCTCGGTGCCGTAGCGGGCGTCGAAGACCACCGAGAACAGGCCCGCCGCCAGGTCGCTGGCGCCGCAGAGCCGCAGCCAGTGCGCGTGGCCCGGCGAGCCCTCGAGCGCCGGATGCAGCACCTGCGCGATCTCGGGCCGGCCTTCGAGCCAGCGGGCGAGTTCGCGGGCGCTGCGGTCATGCGCCTGGTAGCGCAGCGCCAGGCTCGGCAGCGAGCGCAGCACGGTTTCGACGTCGCCCACGCCGATGCCGAAGCCCATGCGCATGTGGGTCAGCTTGAGCGCGCGGTGCAGCCGCTCGTCGCGGGTGACCACGCTGCCCATCAGCACATCGCCGCCCCCGCTCGGGTACTTGGTCAGCGCATGGACCGAGATGTCGACCCCCTGCCCCGTGCCGTTGAAATCGAAGGGCGCGAAAGCCAGGCCGGCGCCCCAGGTGTTGTCGAGCGCGGTGATCACGCCGCGCTCGCGGCAGGCACCGACCAGCGCCGGCAGGTCTGGAAACTCCATCGTCACGGAGCCGGCGGCCTCCACCCAGACCAGTTTGGTGCGGTCCGACAGCTTGGCCGCGAGGTCGGCGGGGTTCATGGCGTCGTAGAGCCGGTGGCTGATGCCGAAATTGGCCAGCTCGCCGTTCGCCAGCGCCTTGTTCGGACCGTAGGCGTTGTCCGGGATCAGCACCTCGTCGCCAGCCTTCAGGAGCGCAAACGAGACCAGCGAGATCGCCGCCAGCCCGCTGGGCACCAGCAGGCACTCTGAGCCGCCCTCCAGCGTGGCGAGCCGCTCCTCGAGCGTGAAGGTGGTCGGCGTGCCGTGCAGGCCGTAGGTGTAGCCGACCTTGGTCCGCCAGTCGCGCGCGCGCATCGCGGCGACGTCGGCGAAGAACACGGTCGAAGCCTTGTAGACGCCCGGCTGGGGCGCCGCGAAATGGGCCGGCGGGCTGTAGGGATGGTGGATCAGGTCGGTGATGGGCTTGGGCATGCCTCCATGCTAGTCGACCAGATCGCCGCCAGTGCGCACAATGGCCGGCATGCTGCTCACGCGCGTTCCCCCGCCTTCGCTGCGGTTCGTCGTCCGCTCGATGTGGGCGGCCGAGCCCGGCCCTGCGGACGCGCTCGCGCACCCGGTGCCTCGGCGCGAACACGTGCTGCCGACCGGCGACATGCACCTCGTGTTCAGGTTGGCGGACACCCCGCTGCGGCTCTTCGCCGACCCGGACGACAGCACCGGCTGGACGGTGGGACATGCCATCGTCGGCGGCGCCCGTTCGGCCTTCTATGCCCGGGAGGTCGCGGCGCCCACCGCGTCGGTGGGCGCGCAGCTGCGCCCCGGGGCTGCCTGGGCGCTGTTCGGCACGCCCGCCTCGGCCCTGGCCGAACGGCACACGCCGCTCGACGCGCTCTGGGGTGCGGCCGCCGGCGACGCGCTCGAGCTGCTGCAAGGTCTGCCTACGCCCTCGGCCCGGCTGGACGCGCTCGAGGCCCTGCTCGTCCGGCGACGGGCGCCACGCCCGCTTGCGCTGCACCCGGCGGTCGCGCGGGGCCTGCGCGGCATCGCCGACGGCACGCCGGTTCGCGAGCTGGTGCGCGCCAGCGGCTACAGCCACCGGCATTTCGCCGCCCTCTTCAAGGAGGCCACGGGGCTGGCGCCCAAGCGCCTGCAGCGCGTGCTGCGCTTCCAGCGGCTGCTGGCCACGGCACCGGGGACCGTGCCCTGGGCGGAGCTTGCGCTCGCGTTGGGCTACAGCGACCAGTCCCACTGCATCCGGGAGTTCGGCGACATCGCCGGCATGAGCCCCGAGGCCTACCGCCGGGCGGCGCCGAGCGCACCGAACCACGTCTCCGTCGACAGGTCAACTTCGTCCAAGACGTCCCGCCCGGGCGGGATCAGAATCGCGCCCACACCGCTTCATCGAGGACCCCCGCATGACCGTCCATGAACTGTTCCCCTATCTCTGCGTGAAGGACACGGCCGCCGCGATCGCTTTCTACGGCGAGGTCTTCGGCGCCACCGAGAAGTTCCGGCTGACCGAGCCCGGCGGCCGCATCGGCCACGCCGAACTCGATTTCGGCGGCACCACCGTGATGCTGTGCGACGAATTCCCGGAGTACGGCATCCGCAGCGCCACCACCCTGGGCGCCACCCCCGTCACGCTGCACCTGCATGTCGACGACGCCGATGCGCTGGTCGCGCGCGCCCTGAAGGCCGGCGCGACGCTCGAAATGCCGCTGGAAGATCATTTCTACGGCGAACGCTCGGGCACCTTCCGCTGCCCGTTCGGACACCGCTGGAATGTCGGGCACGCCATCGAGGCCGTGGCGCCCGAAGAAATGCAGAAGCGCTACACCGAAAAACTCAAGTGAGGCCGCTGCGGCCTCACCGTGCTCAGACCGACCACTTCTCCAGCAGTTTCCCGACGCCGAGCGAGTCGTAGCCCTCGAAAGGCTGGTGGATCCAGGGGTTGGTCTGCAGGAACTCGACCGAGTAGTCGGGCGTGAAGGTCGACAGCGCCTTGGTCCAGAGCACCGCGCTGCGCAGCTCGGTGATCGGCTTGTAGTTGCTCTTGAGCTGCTCCACCACGGCATGCAGCGTGTGGCCCGAATCCGCCAGGTCGTCGACCAGCAGCACCTTGCCGGCGATCTCGCCCTTGGGCGTGGTGATGAAGCGCGCGATGTCCAGGTGGCCCTGCACCGTGCCGGCATCGGCGCGGTACGAGCTGGTCGACATGATCGCCAGCGGCTTGTCGAAGATCCGCGACAGCACGTCGCCGGGCCGCAAGCCACCGCGCGCCAGGCACAGGATGGTGTCGAACTGCCAGCCCGACTGGTGCACCTTGATCGCGAGCTTCTCGATCAGGTTGTGGTACTCGTCGTAGCTCACGTAGAGGTGCTTGCCGTCTTCGGTCAACATGGTCATGGTGTTCCTGCGGGTGGTTGCGTTCAGTCGGCCAGGTAGGGATGGCGCATCATGATCGTGTGATCGCGGTCGGGGCTGGTCGACACCATGTGGATCGGCACGCCCGTGACCTGCTCGATGCGCTGCAGATAAAGCCGCGCATTGATCGGCAGCTTGTCGTACTGGGTCACGCCCACGGTGCTGTCGCTCCAGCCCTCGAGCGTCTCGTAGACCGGCGTGCAGCGCTCGATCTCGTCGGCGCCCATCGGCAGGATGTCGGTGTACTCGCCATCGAGCTCGTAGCCGGTGCACAGCTTGAGTTCTTCGAGGCCGTCGAGCACGTCGAGCTTGGTGATGCACAGGCCGGAAAGGCCGTTGACCTGGGCCGAGCGCTTCAGCAGCGCGGCATCGAACCAGCCGCAGCGGCGGCTGCGCCCGGTGGTCACGCCCTTCTCGGCGCCGACGTTGCTCAGGTGCCAGCCGACGGTGCCGGGCTTCTCCCAGTCGAGCTCGGTCGGGAACGGGCCGCCGCCGACGCGGGTGCAGTAGGCCTTCGTGATGCCGAGCACGTAGTGCAGCATGCCCGGGCCGACACCCGAGCCCGCGGCCGCATTGCCGGCCACGCAGTTGCTCGAGGTGACGTAGGGATAGGTGCCGTGGTCGACGTCGAGCAGCGTGCCCTGGGCGCCTTCGAACAGCAGGTTGGCGCCGGCCCGGTTGGCGTCGTTGAGCTCGCGCGAGACGTCGGCCATCATCGGCTTGAGCAGCTCGGCGTGGCGCATCGCCTCGTCGTAGACGGTGTCGAAATCGATCGCCGGCGCGCTCAGCACCTGGGTCAGCACATGATTGTGCAGGTCGAGCAGCACGCGCAGCTTGGTGGCGAATCGCTCGGGATGCTTCAGGTCCTGCACCCGCAGCGCGCGGCGTGCGATCTTGTCCTCGTAGGCCGGGCCGATGCCGCGGCCGGTGGTGCCGATCTTCTCGATGCCGCCCTTCTCGCGATAGGCCTCGCGGGCGATGTCGAGCGCCGCATGGAAAGGCAGGATCAGCGGGCAGGCCTCGCTGACGCGCAGTCGCGAACGCACTTCGACGCCGGCCTTCTCAAGGCCTTCGATCTCCTCGAACAGCTTGGCCGCCGAAACGACCACGCCGTTGCCGATGTAGCACTTGACGCCGGGCCGCATGATGCCGCTGGGGATCAGGTGCAGCGCCGTCTTGACGCCGTTGATGACCAGCGTGTGGCCGGCATTGTGGCCGCCCTGGAAGCGCACCACGCCCTGCGCGCTTTCGGTCAGCCAGTCGACCAGTTTGCCCTTGCCCTCGTCGCCCCATTGGGTGCCGACGACGACCACGTTTCTTCCGGTGGTAACGCTCATGGTGTCTCGCTTCTCAAGATGTCAGATGGCTTGCACGCGCCATTGGCCGTCCTGCTGGACAAGCTCGCGGTCGCAATGGAATTCGTCGATTTCGTTGCCGTGGCCCGGCAGCACGCAGACCACGGTCTCGCCTTCGCCGCGCAGTGCGGCGATGGCCTTGTTGAGGGGCTCGGCGTCGCTCCATGGGGCGCGGATCGCTGCCCGCAGCGGCCGCGCGGGCAGCACGGCGACCAGTTCGCGCAGGTCGAGGCTGAAGCCGACCGCCGGACGGTTGCGCCCGAACACGGCGCCCACCTCGTCGTAGCGGCCGCCGCGCACCAGCGAGTCGCTGGCGCCGTCGGCGTAGATGCCGAAGCGCATGCCGCTGTAGTAGGCATAGCCGCGCAGGTCGGCCAGGTCGAAGCTCACGCGCGCACCCTCGAGGCGGGCAGCGAGCTGCTTCAGGTCGGAGAGCGCGGCGCGGATCCCGGCGTTGTCGGGCAGCACGCGGGCCGCTTCGTCGAGCACCGCGGCATCGCCGTAGAGCTCGACAAGGGCCAGCAGGCCGTCGCGCGACGGGGCCGGGAAGCCGGCCGTGAGTTCGCGCAGCGTGCTCGCATCCTTGGCCGCCAGCGCCGCATGCACACGCGCGATCGCAGCGGCATCGACCGGCACGCCGGCGAACAGGGCGCGCACGATGCGGGCGTCGGCCAGGTCGACGATCACCGGCGCCTGGGCGCGCCCGGTGACGCCGGCCGCCCGCAGGCAGTCGAGCGCCAGTCGCAGGATCTCGGTGTCGGCCTCGAGCCCGGCGTGGCCGTAGATCTCGGCCCCGAACTGCAGCGGCTCGCGCGTGGCATGGGGGCGGTCGGGCCGGGTGTGGACCACCGGGCCGCAGTAGCACAGCCGCGCCACGCCGGCCCGGTTCAGCAGGTGGGCGTCGATGCGGGCCACCTGCGGCGTGGTGTCGGCGCGCAGGCCCATGCTGCGGCCCGACAGCTGGTCGACCAGCTTGAAGGTCTGCAGATCGAGCGCCTCGCCGGTACCGGACAGGAGGGATTCGAGATGCTCCAGCAGCGGCGGCATCACCAGCTCGTAGCCATAGCCACGGGCGGTGTCGAGCAGCTGGCGTCGAAGTTCTTCGATGTGGCGCGCCTCGGAAGGCAGCACATCGGCAATGTGATCCGGAAGGACCCAGGCGGACATGGAGATCGGGGGCCGTGGTTAAACCGGGATTCTACCGGGACTGTGGCAGGYCGCCGCCGGGCCGCCCCAAGGCGGCCTGGGCCCCCTCGGCGGGCAGCGCCCCACACGCAGTGGGGAAGCGTGGGGGCGACATCACCCCAGGAGCCAGAGCAGGAACAGTCCTAGAACAATGCTGCACAGGCCGAAGAAGCGCAGCTGGCCGTCGCGCAGCTGCATGAGCTGGTTGAAGCCGCGCCGCCAGCTGCCGGGCGACAGGAAAGGCAGCAGGCCCTCGATCACCAGGACCAGGGCCAGCGCGCTCCAGAAGGTGTCGCTGTCCACGCGGCGAAGCCGGTCGTCAGCGACGCGGCGCGTTGCCGGTCGAGCCCGAGCCCTGCATGGCCCGGAAGAACTCCGACGAGGGGTCGAGCACCAGGACGTCGCTCTTCTTGTTGAAGCTCTGCTTGTAGGCGTCCAGGCTGCGATAGAACTGCGCGAACTGCGGATCGCGGCCGAAGGCCTCGGCATAGATGCCCGCGGCGCGGCCGTCGCCCTCGCCCTTGATCTTCTGGGCGTCGCGGTAGGCGTTGGCCACGATCACCTCGCGCTGGCGGTCGGCGTCGGCGCGGATCTTCTCGCCCTCGGCGAAGCCGGTGGAGCGCAGTTCGTTGGCGACCCGCTTGCGCTCGGCCTCCATGCGGCGATAGACCGACTCGGTAATCGCCTCGACATAGTCGACCCGCGTGATGCGGACGTCGACGATGTCCACGCCCCACGGCTTGTTGGCGCCCTTCACGACCGCCAGCACCTCGCGCTGGACGTCGGCCATCAGCGCATCGCGGCGGGTCGAGATCAGGTCACGCACGGTGCGCTTGTTGATGTTTTCCTGGAAGGCGTTGCGCACCACCCGGTTGAGCTGCACCGCGCCGGCGTTCTCGTCGAGGCCGACATTGCGGATGTACTCCGACGGGTTGGTGATGCGCCAGCGCACGTACCAGTCGATCACCACGCGCTGCTTCTCGGCCGTGAGCATCGGCTCGGGGTCGAGGCTGGACAAGGTCAGCAGCCGCTTGTCGATATAGGACACGTTCTGGAACGGCGGCGGCAGCTTGAAGTTGAGGCCGGGCTCGGTGATCACTTCCTTGATCTGGCCGAGCGCGTAGACCACGCCGAACTGGCGCTGGTCGACCACGAAGAGCGTGGAACTCAGCAGCGCGAGCGCCACCAGGACCGACGAGACGATGAATCCGATTCTGTTCATAGCTTTCTGGTCCTCAGCGCACGTCGCGGTCGCGTGAACGGCCATCGCGGGCCCGGGCATCGCCGGCGGACGGAGCCACCGGAATCACCGAGGATTGCGGCGCGGCGGTGCCGGCGACGTTGGGGCTCGCGGCATCCGACGGCGTGCCGGCGGCGGCATTGGCGCCGGTCTGCTGCATCAGCTTGTCGAGCGGCAGGTAGAGCAGGTTGGAGTTCTGCTTGGAGTCGATCAGGATCTTGCTGGTGCTGCTGTAGATCTGCTGCATGGCGTCGAGGTACATGCGGTCGCGCGTCACTTGCGGCGCCTTCTGGTATTCGGACAGCACCGAGCTGAAGCGCTGGGCATCGCCCTGCGCCTGGGCCACGATTCGCGCCTTGTAGGCCTCGGACTCTTCCTTCAGGCGCGAGCCGGTACCGGTCGCGCGGGGCACGACGTCGTTGGCATAGGCCTGGGCCTCGTTCTTGGCGCGCTCGCGCTCCTGGCCGGCCTTGAGCACGTCGTCGAAGGCCGCCTGCACCTGCTCGGGCGGCCGCACGCCGCCCTGCTGCAGGTTGATCGCCACGATCTCGACGCCGAGGTTGTAGCGGTCGAGGATGGTCTGCATCAGGTTGCGCACGCGCGGTGCGATCTGGTCGCGCTCGTCGGCCAGCGCGGCGTCCATGCGCATCTTGCCGACCACTTCGCGCACCGCGGTCTCGGCCACCTGCACCACCGTGTCGGAAGGCGCCTTGCTCTCGAACAGGAAGGCGCGGGCGTCGTTGAGGCGGTACTGCACGGCGAACTTGATCTCGACGATGTTCTCGTCCTCGGTCAGCATGGCCGACTCGCGCAGGCCGGTCGAGCGCACGATGGTGTCGCGGCCGACATCGACCGAGCGGATCTGCGAAGTGACCACGATCTCGTGGCGCTGAATCGGGTACGGCAGGCGCCAGTTGAAGCCCGCCCCCACCGTCGCCTTGTAGCGGCCGAACTGCGTGATCACGGCCTGCTGGCCTTCGTTGACGATGAAGAAGCCGGTGCCGAGCCAGATCAGGACCGCGACCACGGCGATCAGGCCGAGGCCGAAGCCGGCGTTCTTCATGTCGGGCCGCATGCCGCCGCCATTGCCGTTGCCGCCCGGCGGCCGGTCGCCGCCGCGCCCGCCGCCGAACAGGCCGCCGAGCTTGCGGTTGAAGTCGCGCCAGAGTTCGTCGAGGTCGGGCGGTCCCTGGTTCGGACCCTGGCCCCGCGGACGGTTGTTGTTGTTGTTGCCGGGAGGCGGCGACGGCGGCTCGCCTTCGGGCCGGTTGGCAGTCGGGCGGTCGCCGTTGGACGAGGAGTCGTCACCCCGGCCCCAGCGGCCGTCGTTCAGATTGAACATCGCCGGAAACCGTCTCCACACTGGCTTTGAATTCATTCGAGTCTGTTCTTTGGTCAGTGAAGTGGGATTGTGCACAATCTCAATCGGTGGCCTCATGCAATTCGGCCCCGCCCTCCAAGGGCATATCTTCGGGCACCGAGTGCGATCGCTGCGCCAGTTCGGCCCGCAGCGCCGGCAGCCCCTCCCCCGTATGGGCGCTCAGGAAAATGCGGGTCACCAGCAGGCCGTCGACTTCGATCTCGTCTTCGAGATGCAGGGGGTGCTGCGCGCTTTCAAGGGCATCCAGCTTGTTGAACACCAGCAGTTGCGGCACGACGTCGGCACCGATCTCCTTGAGCACCGCCTGGACCTCGGCCATCTGCTCGGGGTGGTGCGGATTCGAAGCATCCACCACGTGCAGCAGCAGGTCGGCATCGACCGCCTCCTGCAGCGTCGCCTTGAAGGCGTCGATCAGTCCGTGCGGCAGGTCGCGGATGAAGCCCACGGTGTCGGAGATCGAGACCTTGCGGCGAGCATCGCCGAGGTAGAGCTGCCGGGTGGTGGTGTCCAGGGTGGCGAACAGTTGGTCGGCCGCATAGGCGCGGGCCTTGACCAGCGCATTGAACAGCGAGGACTTGCCGGCGTTGGTATAGCCCACCAGCGAGATGTTGAAAGTGTCGCGCCGCTCGCGCTGACGGCGCTGCGTGCCGCGCTGGCGCTGCACCTTGATCAGGCGCTCGCGGGTGCGCTTGATCGACTCGTTGATCATCCGGCGGTCGAGTTCGATCTGCTTTTCGCCGGGGCCGCCGCGCACGCCGGCACCGCCGGTCTGGCGCTCCAGGTGGGACCAGCGGCGCACCAGCCGCGTGCTCAGGTACTGCAGGCGCGCGAGCTCGACCTGCAGCTTGCCTTCGTGCGAACGGGCGCGCTGGGCGAAGATCTCGAGGATCAGGAAGGTGCGGTCGTAGACGGCAATGCCGAGCTGGCGTTCGAGGTTGCGCTGCTGCGCCGGGCTCAGCGACTGGTCGAAGACCACTTCGCTGGCACGATGCAGTTCGGCCAGTTCGCGGAGTTCGTCGGCCTTGCCGCTGCCGACGAACAGCGCGGCATCGGGGGCCTTGCGCTTGCACACGAGGCGGGCGACCGGCTGCAGGCCTGCGGTCTGCGCGAGCAGGCCGAGTTCCTCGAGTTCGCCGTCGAAATGGGGCAGCCCGAAATCCACGCCGACCAGAACGACGGCGCCTTCTATCCGGGGAATCAGTTCAGACAAGCGGATTCAGATATGAAAAAAGCGCGGCGGATGAACCGCCGCGCCTCGCGCCGATCAGGCGGCGGTGTCGTCGTTCTCGGCAGCCGAGAAGTTGACGGCCCGACCCGGCACGATGGTGGAGATGGCGTGCTTGTAGACCATCTGGGTCACCGTATTGCGAAGCAACACGACGTACTGGTCGAAGGACTCGATCTGGCCTTGCAGCTTGATGCCGTTGACCAGATAGATCGAAACCGGCACGTGCTCGCGACGCAAGGTGTTCAGGAAGGGGTCTTGAAGAAGCTGCCCTTTATTGCTCACGATATTCTCCGTGTTCAAGAGTTGTTGTTGGACCGGTCACCTTAACACAGCGATTCCGCGCCGCAGCATATAAGCCCCAATGGCCTTCTAAAAATAACGGCACCGAACGCTGGAACTTCCGCGCTCGACGCCCCTCATCGGTGCTCAATGGCCGCCAAGTCACTCGCCGGCGGAGGCCGGCGCCGGGCTCAACCGTCCTTGTCGGCGTAGGGATTGCTGGAGGTCTTGAGCTGGATCCGCAGCGGCGTCCCGACCAGGTCGAATTCCTTGCGGAAACGCCCTTCGAGAAAGCGCTTGTAAGCCTCTGTGACGTGCTCCAGCGAATTGCCGTGGATGATGATGATCGGCGGGTTCATCCCACCCTGGTGCGCATAGCGCATCTTCGGGCGGAACATGCCTGAGCGCTTCGGCGCCTGGAATTGCACCGCCTCGAGCAGCAGGCGGGTCAGCACCGGCGTCGACATCTTGCGGGTGGCCGACTTGTGGGCCTGCACGATCGACTGCCACACCGGCCCCAGGCCCTGGCGCTTGATGGCCGAGATGAAGTGCAGCGAGGCGAACTTGAGGAACGGCAGCCGGGTCTCGATCTGGCGCTGGATCTGCTCGCGCTGGTAGCTGTCGACCGCGTCCCACTTGTTGATCGCGATCACCACCGCCCGGCCGCTCTCGAGGATGTAGCCGGCGATGTGGGCGTCCTGGTCGGTCACGCCCTGGGTGGCGTCGAGCAGCAGCAGCACCACGTTGGCCGATTCGATCGCCTGCAGCGTCTTGACCACCGAGAATTTCTCGATCGCCTCGAACACCTTGCCCTTGCGGCGCAAGCCGGCGGTGTCGATCAGCTCGAAGCGCTGGCCATTGCGCTCGAAGGGCACCGAGATCGCATCGCGCGTCGTCCCCGGGAGGTCGAAGGCGACCAGCCGCTCCTCGCCCAGCCAGGTGTTGATCAGGGTCGACTTGCCGACATTCGGGCGGCCCGCGACGGCCAGCTTGATCGGCTTGTTGGGATCTTCCTCGCCCTCTTCCTCGGGCTCGGGCAGCGCCAGCGGTTCGAGCGCGAGCTCGACCAGGTCGCGGATGCCCTGGCCATGGGCCGCCGAGATGCCATGCACCTCGCCGAAGCCGAGTTCGTAGAAATCGACCAGCTTGGTGCCGTCGTGCATGCCCTCGGCCTTGTTGGCCACCAGCACGCAGGGCTTGCCGAGCCGGCGCAGTTCGTTGGCGATGTCGTGGTCCTGGGCCGACAGCCCTTCCCGCGCGTCGACCACGAAGATCACGACGTCGGCCTCGGCCACGGCCTGGCGGGTCTGCTTGGCCATCTCCTTGAAGATGCCGCTGCCCGCATCGGGCTCGAAGCCACCGGTGTCGATGACGATGAATTCGTGCTTGCCCAGGCGGCCGTTGCCGTAGTGGCGGTCGCGCGTGAGGCCCGCGAAGTCGGCGACGATGGCGTCACGCGTCTGCGTCAGGCGGTTGAACAGGGTCGACTTCCCGACGTTGGGACGCCCGACCAGCGCGATGACCGGCTTCATGGAAGGCGTCCTTTCACTTGATTACTCGGGCCGATAGCCGAACACGCCGCCATTGCGGGTGACGACCACGACCGTGTTGCCGGCCAGGACCGGTGTCGCTGCGATGGCCGAGCCATCGGGATTGAGCCGGTTCAGCGGCTTGCCGTCGTCGCGCGACAGCACATGCACCAGACCGGTGGTGTCGCCGACGATCACCGAGCGTCCGACCGCGAGCGGCGCGGTCAGGAGGCGGTACTTGAGCAGGTCGGCCTGCTGCCAGGCCCGTTCGCCGTCGCTGCGGCGCCAGGCCACCACGGCGCCACTGTCCTCGGAACCGAAGATGTAGCGGTCGTCGCCGCCGATGCCGTCGGCACCGACGGCCGGCTTGGTCCACAGCAAGGCGCCGCGCGCCGTATCGACGCAGCCGACGCTGGCGAAATAGGCCCGCGCGCACACCACGTCGCCCTGCCGGCTCACGGTGCCGGTCAGGTCGACCAGGCGCTCGACGTCGTTGGTGCCGCGCGGCGCGGCGATCGGCGACTCCCAGCGCGACGAGCCGTTGGCCGGATTGATGCCCACCAGCCGGCCGCCGACGCCGGCGACCAGGGTGTCGCCCACCGCCAGCAGCACGCCGGGCTTCTTCAGCACCAGGTTCTCGGCGGTGCGCTGCTGCGACCAGAGGCGGCGGCCGCTCTGGCCGTCCCACGCGCTGGTGGTGCGGTCCGCGGCCTGGACGAAGATGCGGCGGCCTGCCACCAGCGGCGGCGTGTAGGCCTGGGCCGTGAGCCGCTCCTTCCAGAGCACCTTGCCGGCCTCCAGGGCCACCAGTTCGCTGTTGGCCGTGACCACCGCCACCAGGCGGCCGTCGCTGCCGACCCCGGCCGCCAGCGGCGCGCCGACGTTCGCGCGCCAGACTTCGGTGCCGGCGCGGGCGTCGATCACCACCACGGTGCCGTCGGCGCCGGCGACCGCGATCTGGTCGCCGTTGACCACCGTCGCCAGCGGAAACTCGACCTTCGGGATCTTGATGGTCCAGGCCTGCTTGATCCCCATCAGCGCCACGCTGGGCGGCAGTTCGACGGGCTTCGGCCGTGACGTGCCGGAACAGGCCGCCAGCGTTGCGATCAATGCGGCGGCCGCCCCGATGCGCAGGGCGGGCGCCCAAGTCAGGTAACGCTTCAAATTCATGGTGTGGTCTTGGCTGGGGATGCGGCGCTGCCGGCCGCCGGAGCCAGGCTCTTCGGGTCCACGCCGACGGCATTGAGCTTGATCTCGACCAGGCGGCGGTAGTCGGCGCCCGGTTCGAAGGCGGCCAGGGCTTTGAGGTACTCGGCCTTGGCCTCCTCGCGCTTGCCCTGGCTGAGGTAGATGTCGCCCTTGCGATCGGCCGCCAGGGCCTCGAATTCCTTCGGCATCTCGCCGGCGAGCGCCTTCAGGGCCTCGTCGTACTGCTTGGCCTCGAGCAGCTCGCCCGCCAGCCGCAGCTTTGCGACCGCCTGGTAGCCCGGGTCGACCGCATGCTCGGAGACCCATGCCAGCGCCGCACGCGACGCTTCGGCGTTGCCCTTGTCGTTGAGCGCCCGCGCCGCCAGCAGGCCGGCCTGCTGGGCGTAGGCGGTGCCCGCGAACTTGTCCTTCATGTCGGACAGCGCGCGCTCGATGCGGGCGGTGTCGCCGGCCTGCGCGCTGCGCTCGATCTCGTCATAGAGGGCGGAAGCCTGCGCCGCCTTGTTGCGCTGGAAGTACTGCCAGCCGTTCCAGGCGACGAAGGCGCCGGCGGCAAGCAGCACGACCCAGGTGATCAGGGTGCCGTAGGTGTTCCAGAAATGCTTGAGCTGGTCGAGCTGTTCCTGTTCTTCGAGATCGAGATGGGTGGCCATGCGCTATGAATGTTGGGGAGCCGAGGATTGTAGGGTGGCGGCCCAGGCGGCCAGGTCGGTCAGCGCCCGGGTGGTCTGGGCCCCGCTGCCGTCGCGCAGCGACTTGACCGTGACCTCGCCGCGGGAGAGCTCGTCGGCGCCGAAGACCAGCGCATGCGCCGCTCCGCTGGCGTCGGCCTTCTTGAACTGCGACTTGAAGCTGCCGAGGCCGTCGGCCGTGGCCGCGTGCATCTGGGCCCGCAGGCCGGCATCGCGCAGCTGCTGCAGGGTGCGCAGCGCCACCGGCATGGCGGCGGCGTCGGGCACCACCGCATAGACGTCGGGGACCGGCAGCGGGATCGGCGTGCCCTGCTCTTTCACCAGTTCGAGCACCCGTTCGACCCCCAGTGCCCAGCCGACCGCCGGCGCCGGCTTGCCGCCGATCTGCACGATCAGGTCGTCGTAGCGGCCGCCGGCGCAAACGGTGCCCTGCGAGCCGAGGCGGTCGGTCACGAACTCGAAGACGCTGAGGTTGTAGTAGTCGAGCCCGCGCACCAGGCGCGGGTTGATCGTGTAGCCGATGCCATTGGCGTCGAGGATCGCGCGCAGGCCGTTGAAGTGCGCGAGCGAGGCCTCGCCCAGGAAGTCCATGAGCCTGGGCGCCGACTCGACGACCTCCTTCATGGCCGGGTTCTTGGTGTCCAGGATGCGCAGCGGATTGCTGTGCAGCCGGCGCTTGCCGTCTTCGTCGAGCTTGTCGGCGTGCTGTTCGAAATGGGCGATCAGCTGCGTGCGGTGCAGCGCCCGCTCGGCCGGCTGGCCCAGGCTGTTGAGCTCGAGCCGAACATCGGTGAGGCCCAGGGCCTTCCAGAGCGCGCTGGCGAGCAGGATCAGCTCGGCATCGACGTCCGGACCGGCGAAGCCCAGGGCCTCGGCACCGATCTGGTGGAACTGCCGGTAGCGTCCGCGCTGCGGCCGCTCGTGGCGGAACATCGGGCCCATGTACCAGAGCCGCTTGCCGCCGTCGTACAGCAGCGAATGCTCGGTCACGGCGCGCACCACGCTGGCGGTGTTCTCGGGACGCAGGGTGAGCGCCTCGCCGTTGAGCTTGTCTTCGAAGGAGTACATCTCCTTCTCGACGATGTCGGTGACTTCGCCGATGCCGCGCACGAACAAGGCCGTCTGTTCGAGGATGGGCGTCCGGATGTTGCGGTACGCGTAGCGGCCCATCAGGTCGCGCACGATGGCTTCGAGCCATTCCCAGCGCGCCGAATCGGGCGGCAATATGTCGTTCATGCCTTTGACGGCACTGATTTTTTCAGCCATGGATGGAGCTCAGGCGACCTCGGAAGCGATGCCGCTGCCGAAGCGTTTTTGGATGTAGGTTTCGACCAGCTGGTGGAACTCGTTGGCTATGTTGTCGCCGCGCAGCGTGAGGGCCTTCTGGCCATCGATGAAGACCGGCGCCGCCGGCGCCTCGCCGGTGCCGGGCAGGCTGATGCCGATGTCGGCGTGCTTGCTTTCGCCCGGCCCGTTGACGATGCAGCCCATGACGGCCACCTTCATGGTCTCGACACCCGGGTACTTGTTGCGCCAGACCGGCATCTGCATGCGCAGGTAGTCGTCGATCTGCTTGGCCAGTTCCTGGAAGGTGGTGCTGGTCGTGCGTCCGCATCCCGGGCAGGCCGTGACGCTGGGGACAAACACGCGCAGGCCCAGCGCCTGCAGGATCTCATTGGCGATCAGCACCTCCTGGGTGCGCGATTCGCCGGGCTGGGGGGTCAGCGAGACGCGGATCGTGTCGCCGATGCCTTCCTGGAGCAGGATCGACAGGGCGGTGGCCGAAGCCACCGTGCCCTTGGTGCCCATGCCGGCCTCGGTGAGGCCTAGGTGCAGCGTGTAGTCGCAACGCCGGGCCAGTTCGCGGTAGACCGAGATCAGGTCCTGCACGCCGCTCACCTTGCAGCTCAGGATGATCTGGTTGCCGGCCATGCCCATCGACTCGGCCAGCTTCGCGGAATCGATGGCCGAGGTCACCAGCGCCTCGTACATGACCGACTTGGCGTCCCAGGGTTCGGCCCGGGCGCTGTTGGTGTCCATCAGGCTGGCCAGCAGTTCCTGGTCGAGGCTGCCCCAGTTGACGCCGATGCGCACCGGCTTGTTCCAGCGCATCGCGGCGTCGATCATCTGGCCGAACTGGCGGTCCTTCTTGTCGCCCTTGCCCACGTTGCCCGGATTGATGCGGTACTTGCTGAGCGCCTCGGCACACGCCGGATAGTCGGTCAGCAGGCGGTGGCCGTTGTAGTGGAAATCGCCGATCAGCGGCACGTCGATGCCCATGCGGTCGAGCTGCTCGCGGATGTAGGGCACCTGCGCGGCGGCCTCGGGCGTGTTGACCGTGATGCGGACCATCTCGGAGCCGGCGATCGCCAGCTCCTTGACCTGGATCGCGGTGCCGATGGCGTCGACGGTGTCGGTGTTGGTCATCGACTGCACGCGCACCGGCGCATCGCCGCCGACGGTCACGGTGCGCGGCCCCCAGACCACGCTGGCCTGGCGCGAGCGGCGCGGCCGGGGCGCGGCGGGTTCGATCGGCAGGCAGCCGAAGGGGTTCTGGGCATCGGTCATGTCGGGCTCGATCAGGGTTTGACTTCGAAGCGTGCCACGCCGCCGGAACGCGCGAGCGGCGTAAGGTCAAAGGGCTTGCCGCGCACACGCACGTCGACCGCCGACGCCCGGCCGATCACGACCGACAGCGGCAGCGCGCCGGTCAGCCCGACGGTTTCACCGGCCTTGACCGTGCGGCGGATCAATTGCTTGCCGCCCGCCTCGGTCACGGTGATCCAGGATTCGTCGCGGGCGACGAAGACGATCAGGTCGTTGCTCACGGTTGCGGCCGGCGGCTCAGCCACCGCCTGCGCTTCGACGGGCGCGGTGTCGGCCGGCGGCGGCAGGACCGGGGGTGCGCTCGGCGCCGTCGGCTCCACGGCCGCCGCTGCCGGCGTGCCGCTGGCGGTCGTCGTGTCGCTGTGCGAGCCCAGGCCCGCGAACACCGCGCCGACCCGGTCGAAGGCCGACTGCGGCAGCCAGAACAGCACGGCGGCGCCGACGAGCAGCAGCACGACCACGACCAGCAGCGCCCGCGACGGCAGGCCGCTGGCGCCGGAACCCGAGCGCGGCGCCGCCGATTTCAAGCTCTTGCTGATGGTGCGGTCGGCATCCGCCAATCCGGGCCGCTGCGCACCGGGCAGCTTCGCCAGCACCGGCTGCGGATCGATCCGCAGCGCCCGGCAGACACTGGCCGCGAGCGCGCGCGCGAAAACGGCGTCGGGCAGCGCCTCGATGTTGTCGTCCTCGAGCGCGGCCAGCTTCTGCGGCGACACCTTGAGCGCCGCGGCGACCATGTCGATGTGCAGGCCGTGCGCCTCCCGCGCCTCGCGCAGCATGTCGCCGGCCGACTTGTTCGTGCTGTCGCCACCGACCAGGGGCACCGCGGCCGAAGCCCCGAATTCACTCGCTCGCTCAATCATTGAAATTTCCGCGCTCGTACGCGATCGCCTCCCGCGACTGTGGGAAGCGCCGTTGCAATTGGTCCGCCAACCGCGAGACCGCTTCGCGGTTGCCGAGTTGACGTTCGATCTTGATGCCGAGCCACAGCGACTCGGCGCTGGCCGACGGGCTGTTGTTGACGCGGCGGATGTAGAACTGGGCCCGCTGCCAGTCGTTGCGCTGGGCCAGGATCGAGGCCAGGTTGTAGCCGATCACCGGATTGCCGGCATCGATCTCGTAGGCCTGCATCAGGCTGCGTTCGGCTTCGGGCTTCAGACCGGCCTTCAGCTGGCAGACGCCCTGCGTCATCAGCGTCTTGGCCCGGTCGGTGTAGGTGGCGATGGCGAGCGCGGCCGAGAACTGCTGCTGCGCATCGGCAAAGCGGTTCTGCTGGCACAGCAGCCAGCCGTAGTTGTGCAGCACGTTGGGCTCGCGCGGGTCGAGCGCGATGGCACGGCGGAAGCTGTCTTCGGCCTGGGCCGGGTCGTCGAGCCGCATGTAGACCAGGCCGCGCAGGTTGTAGGCGTCCGGGAAGCTCGGATCCGCCGCCAGGGCCTGCTTGATCTCGTCGAGCGCCACCGTGGTCTGCCCGGCCTGGAAGTAGCCGACCGCGAGCTCGGTCCGCAGCTTGGCGCGCTTGCGGCCATTGGTTTCGTCGGAGTCCGTCACGATGGCCGCGTCCCTGCCGGGGGAAGTCTGCACCACGCCATTCCGGGTGTTGACGCAGCCTGCCAGCAGATAGGCTGCAGCGACGCCACAGGACACCTGCAGCAGCAGCGTGCGTGCATTCGGAAACGCCTTGCTCATCGGATCATTGCTCCTCGGCAGTGGGGGTGGCGGCCTGGCGAGAGGCCGGGTGCAGGATCACGGTGCGCCGCTGCGCCATCCGTTCGGCCGCATGGGTGCGGTCTTTCACGTCGCCGGCGAGCTGTCCGCAGGCGGCATCGATGTCGTCGCCGCGCGTCTTGCGCACCGTGGTCACGATGCCCGCTTCGCTCAGCACCTTGGCGAAGGCCAGGACCCGGGGCTGCGGCGAGCGCAGCAGGCCCGATGCCGGGAATGGGTTGAAGGGAATCAGGTTGAACTTGCAGGACACGCCGGACGAACGCACGAGTTCCAGCAGCTGGCGCGCGTGCTCGGGCTGGTCGTTGACGCCGTCGAGCATGCAGTATTCGAAGGTGATGAAGTCGCGCGGGGCATGCGCGAGGTAGCGCTTGCAGGCCTCGAGCAGTTCGACGATGGGGTATTTGCGGTTGAGCGGCACGAGGTCGTCGCGCAGCGCATCGTTGGGCGCGTGCAGCGACACCGCGAGCGCCACCGGGCAGTCGCCGCCGAGCCGGTCGATCATCGGCACCACGCCCGAAGTCGACACCGTCACGCGGCGCCGCGACAGGCCATAGGCGTTGTCGTCGAGCATCGTGCGCAGCGCCGGCACCAGCGCCGCATAGTTCTGCAGCGGCTCGCCCATGCCCATCATCACGACGTTGGAGATCACGCGCTCGGCGCGGCCCAGGTGCTTGCGCAGGAAATGCTCGGCGAACCACAGCTGGGCCGTGATTTCGCCGGTGGTGAGATTGCGGCTGAAGCCCTGGTGGCCGGTCGAACAGAAGCGGCAGCCGACGGCGCAGCCGGCCTGCGACGACACGCACAGCGTGCCGCGGTCGTCCTCGGGAATGAACACGGCCTCGACCGCATTGCCGTCGCCGACGTCGAACAGCCACTTGATGGTGCCGTCGGCGGATTCGTGCTGCGTGATGACCGGCAGGGCCTCGACCCGGGCGGTGGTCGCGAGCTTCTCGCGCAGCGACTTCGCCAGGTCGGTCATTTGCGCGAAATCGCTGGCGCCCCGCTGGTGGATCCAGCGGAACAGCTGCGTCGCGCGGAAACGCTTTTCCCCCAGCCGTTCGCAGAACGCGGCCAATCCCTCCAGATCGAAGTCGAGCAGGTTGGCCGTGGTCATTGCGTCAGGCGGGCTCGCCCTCAGCGGGCGTAGACGTTCAGGCCGGCGAAGAAGAAGGCGATCTCGACCTGGGCCGTTTCGGGCGCGTCGGAACCGTGCACCGCGTTGGCATCGATGCTGTCGGCGAAGTCGGCGCGGATGGTACCGGGAGCGGCCTTCTTGGGGTCGGTGGCGCCCATCAGGTCGCGGTTCTTGGCGATCGCGTTGTCGCCTTCGAGCGCCTGCACGAACACCGGGCCGGAGATCATGAACTCGACCAGGTCCTTGAAGAAGGGACGCTCCTTGTGGACTGCGTAGAACTGCTCGGCCTCGCTGCGCGACAGGTGGATCAGCTTGGCTGCCACGATCTTGAGGCCGGCGGCCTCGAAGCGGGAGACGATCTTGCCGATGACGTTCTTGGCGACGGCGTCGGGCTTGATGATGGAGAGGGTGCGTTCGATGGCCATGAAAGTGCTTTCTTGAGAGCTTGAATCTGAATGAGTTCCGTCACGGCCGCAACATGCGGGTTGCAAGCCTTGACAAAGCCTCTGATTTTAACCGGCGCGGGAGCATTCCCTCGCCGCGGGCGGGCGAAAGGCCGCGCCGTTTTGCCGAATTCAGCGGCCGCGGCGTCGACCGCCACCACCGCCGCCGCCGCCGCCGAAGTTTCCACCGCCGCCGCCGCCACCGCCGGGTCCACCGCGACGCGGGCCCTGGCGCTGCTCCTTGCGCTGGCGCGAGAAGCTGTCGGTGCCGATGTAGCCGAGCGAGGTCTTCATCGGATCGGGCTGATTGGCACCGCCGGGGGCGCGGTCGTCACCCGGGCGGCTGCGTCCCTGCGGACCGGGGCCGGGCCCCTGCCCTGGCGGCCGGTCGCCACGGTTGCCGCGGCGCCCCTGGGGCGGGCCCTTGCCGCCGCCGCGGTCCGGGCGCGCACCCGGGCCATGGGCCAGCGGATTCGGGATCGATTCGCGGGCGTCGCCCTGCGCGCCGCCGTTGCGGTTGCCGCGGCGCTTGCGATTGCGGTTGCGCCCGCCGTTGTCCTGGCCCGGCCCCTGGCCCTTGGGCCCGTTGCCGTGCCGGGGGGCACGTTCGCCGCCACCGCCGGCGGCCTGGAACAGGGCCTGGATGTCGCGCTCGTCGAGCTCCATCCAGGCGCCGCGCTTGAGCCCGCGCGGCAGCACCATCGCGCCGTAGCGGATGCGGATCAGCCGGCTGACGGCATGGCCGACCGACTCGAACAGGCGCCGCACCTCGCGGTTGCGGCCCTCGGAGATGGTGACGCGGTACCAGCAGTTGGAGCCTTCGCCGCCGCCCTCCTCGATGGTGCCGAACTGCGCCATGCCGTCGTCCAGCCGCACGCCTTCGAGCAGCCGCTTCTTCTCCTCGGCACTGAGCGCGCCGAGCACGCGCACGGCGTATTCGCGCTCCAGGCCGAAGCGCGGATGCATCAGCTGGTTGGCGAGTTCGCCCGAACTGGTGAACAGCAGCAGGCCTTCGGTATTCAGGTCGAGGCGGCCGACCGACTGCCACTTGCCCTGCTGCAGGCGCGGCAGCTTGCGGAACACGGTCGGCCGATTCTGCGGGTCGTCGTGCGTGACGACCTCGCCGACCGGCTTGTGATAGGCGATGACGCGCGCCGGCGGCGGCGCGATCCGGTAGCGGATCGGCTTGCCGTTGATCTTGACCTGGTCGCCGTACTGGATGCGCTGCCCGATGTGGGCCGGCTCGTTGTTGACCGAGATGCGGCCCTGGAGGATGAGCTGCTCCATTTCGAGCCGCGAGCCCAGGCCGGCCTGCGCCAGCACCTTGTGGAGCTTGGGCGAATCGGCCTCGGGCAGCAGCACGCGCTTGAGCGGCGGCACCTCGGGGCTTTCCTCGTCGGCGTCGAACTGGCCGGAGATCACGTCGGCGAAGCGGATCGGCTCGGGCGGCGGCGCGTTGCGCTGCTCGCGCTCGGCGGCGCGGCGGGCGCGGTCGAGGTCGTCTTCTTCCTCGTCCGGCTCTTCCTCGTCTTCGTCCTCGTCTTCATCCGCCTCGTCGCGGGCGGCGGCGGCAGGGACCGGCGCGGCCACCACCGGAGCGAGCGGCTGCGGCGGCGGCACGACCTCGGCCACGGCCGCGGCCTCCGGCGCCGCGGCCAGGGTGGCCGGCGCGGCCGCTTCGGCCGCGCCCTCCTCGACGGCGGGAGCGTCGACCGGCTGGGCGACGGCCGCCTTGGGCTTGCGGGGGCGACGCTTGCGCGGCGCGGCCTCGCCTTCGGCTGCCGTTACGGGGGTCTCGACCGCGGGCACGTCGGAAGCGGCGTCGGCCGGCAGCGCGGCTGCATCATCAGGATCAATGGGGCTCATGGTCGGGTTCCGGAAGGGGCGGCGGTGGTGTCGGCCTCGTCGGGCGCCGCTTCGGCGTCGACGGGCGCGGGAATGGGGGGTTCGAAAGGCTCGGGGGCAGTCACGGCGGCAGCCTCGGCCTCGATCTCGATCTCGACCTCGGCCAGGAGCAGCGTTTCGGCCGGCAGGTCCTCGATCGGCAGCGCGGGCTGGTCCTCGCCGGCCGCCTGGCCGAGCGCGTCGATCAGCGCGCCCTGTTGCGCCGGCGTCTCGATCAGCGGCAACTGGTCCAGCGAGGCCAGGCCCAGGTCGTCGAGGAACTGGCGCGTCGTCGCGTAGAGCGCAGGCCGGCCGACGGTTTCGCGATGGCCGATCACCTCGACCCAGTTGCGGTCTTCGAGCTGCTTCAGGATCAGCGAGTTGATCGTGACGCCCCGGATGTCCTCCATGTCGCCCCGCGTGACCGGTTGCCGGTAGGCGATGATCGCCAGCGTCTCGAGGACCGCGCGGGTGTAGCGCGGCGGCTTCTCGGGATGCAGCCGATCGAGGTGGTCGCGCAGTTCGGGCCGGCTCTGGAAGCGCCAGCCACTGCCCACGCTCACGAGCTCCAGGCCGCGCTGCGACCAGTCTTCCTGCAGTTCAAGCAACAGCGACTTGATCGTGTCGGCGCCCAGTTCGTCGTCGAACAGCACGCGCAGTTCGCGCACCGGCAACGGCTGGGTCGAACAGATCAAGGCGGTTTCGAGAATGCGCTTGGCATCCGCCGTATTCATGGTTCGCGTTATCCAGGAAAAGGCGCCTCGAGGACGCTAGTTCAGAAGGATGGAAGGAGGCGCTGCCGGCACGCGGCGAAAAGCAACGCAAAGCCGGCAATCAGGCGGCCGGCGCGGCCCTCGGGACCGTCAGGCGCGATTGTAATCCAGCCCCCACTCGGAGAAACCCTGACGCAGGTCCGGCGGCGGCGGCGAGCGGAACGCCATCGGCTGATGCGTGACCGGATGCGCGAATTCGAGCCTGAAGGCATGCAGCGCCTGCCGCGTCAGGCCGGCTGCGGGCGCACCGCCGTAGAGCGCGTCGCCGACCAGCGGATGCCCGATCGACGCCATGTGGACCCGGATCTGGTGGGTCCGGCCGGTTTCGAGCGTGCAGCGCACCGCGCAGCCCTGCTCGGTGCCGTCGAGCAGTTCGACCAGCGTGCGGGCCGTCTTGCCCGAATGGCGCTCGAGATCGACCACGGCCATGCGCAACCGGTTGCGCGGATCGCGCCCGATCGGGGCGTCGACATGGCGCGTGCGAGCCCCCTGCCAGCTGCGGTGGGCGAGCGCCAGGTACTGGCGCTTGACCTCCCGCGCCGCGATCGACGCCACCAGGGCATCCATCGCCTGGCGGCTGCGCGCCACCACCATCAGGCCGCTGGTGTCGCGGTCGAGCCGGTGCACGATGCCGGCGCGCGGCAGCAGCGCCGCCCGGGGATCGAGCGCCAGCAGGCCGTTGAGCAGCGTGCCGCTCCAGTGGCCCGGCGCCGGATGAACCACCAGACCGACCGGCTTGTCGATGATGCGCAGGTGGTCGTCCTCGTAGAGCACAGCCAGGGCCATGGCCTCGGCCTTGAAGGCCTGGCTCTGCGGCGTCGGCCGCAGTTCGATCTGCCCGGCCTCCCCGGCATGGACGGTCGCCGAGGCCTTGGTCAGCACCCGCCCCTGGATCTCGACCATGCCGGCCTCGATCAACTGCTGCAGGTAGCTGCGCGAGAATTCCGGCACCAGCGCCGCGAGCGCGCGATCGAGCCGCTGGCCATGCTCGGCGGGGCCGATCATGAAGGCGCGGACTTCGCTGGCGGCGGAGAGCTCCACGCCCTCGTCGTGGTCGGCCGCCTCAGGGGCGTCCGCCAGGGGGTCGGCCGATATAATCGAGGGCAACTGTTTCACGAAAGCCTTATCTGATGTTTCGCGCCAAATTATCGGTCGTCCCCGGCTGGCTGGCCTTGTGCGCCGCAGCGTGGCTGGTGGCCGGCTGCTCGACGACCGAAGCCGACAAGACCGCGAACTGGAGCCCCAACCGGATCTACTCCGAAGCCAAGGACGAATCGAACTCCGGCGCCTACGACAAGGCCGTTCCGCTGCTCGAGAAGCTCGAAGGCCGCGCCGCCGGCACCCCGCTCGCGCAGCAGGCCCAGCTGGACAAGGCCTACGCCCAATGGAAGGCCGGCGACAAGGTGCCGGCGATCGCCACCCTCGACCGCTTCATGAAGCTCCACCCGGCCAGCCCGGCGATCGACTACGCGCTCTACCTCAAGGGCGTGATCAACTTCAACGACGACCTCGGGCTGTTCTCGTGGATGACCCGCCAGGACCTGTCCGAGCGCGACCAGAAGGCGGCCAAGGAATCCTTCGAGTCGTTCAAGGAACTGGTGACCCGCTTCCCCGAGTCGCGCTACACGCCCGACGCGCGGCTGCGCATGAATTACATCGTCAATTCGCTGGCGCAGTATGAAGTGCACGTGGCGCGCTACTACTACACCCGCGGCGCCTACCTGGCGGCGATCAACCGCGCCCAGCTGGCGCTGTCCGACTACCGCGAAGTGCCGGCACTCGAAGAGGCGCTGTACATCATGTACATGTCCTACGACAAGCTCGGCATGACCGACCTGCGCGACGACGCCCAGCGCGTTCTGACCAAGAACTACCCGCAGAGCGAATACCTCACGCGCGGCTTCCGGGCCAAGGACGATCCCTGGTGGAAGCTCTGGTAGCCCTCTGGCCGTTCATCTCCTGAGCGCGGCGATCTCGGCGTCGAGTTCGGCTTCGCCCTCGATCCTGCGCATCGGCGGCAGCGCGGCCAGCAGGCGCTTGCCGTAGCCCATCGCGACCAGCCGCGTGTCGCAGATCACCAGCACGCCCTGGTCGGATTCGCGCCGTATCAGGCGGCCGGCACCCTGCTTGAGCGAGACTGCGGCCTCCGGCAGCGAATACTCCCCGAAGGCGCTTCGCCCTTGTGATTCGAGCCGCTGCGAACGCGCCTCGACCAAGGGGTCGTTGGGCGGCGGGAACGGCAGCTTGTCGATCACCACCAGCTGCAGCGCATCGCCCGGCGCATCGAAGCCCTCCCAGAACGAGGCCGACGCGACCAGCACGCAGCCTGCCCGGCCCTCGCTGGCGCCTTCGCGGAAGCGGTCCATCAGCACCCGCTTGGGCAGCTCGCCCTGCACCAGCACCTCGGGCCGCTGTCCGGCCTCGAGGCGCTCGAACTGCGACTTCATCGCGTCGCCGATGGTGCGCAGCGCGCGCAGGGTGGTGGTCAGGACCAGCGTGCGTCCGCCCAGGGCGCCGGCGCCCCGTGCCGCCAGCAGTGCCACCTGCTGGCTGTGGGCCGGGTCGTTCGGCTTTGGAAAGACACGCGGCACGAACAGCGCGGCCTGCCGCGCGTAGTCGAAGGGGCTCTGGACCCGGAGCACTTCGGCGTCTTCGAGGCCGCAGGGTTCGGTGAACCAGCGCAGCTTCGGGTCGTCGCCCAGGGTCGCCGAGGTGAACACCCAGGCCCGCCCTTGCGCGTCGTCGTCGTCGCCTTCCTCCGGCTCGGCACCACCGGTCTTGAGCACGCGCGACCGCACCGCCTCGGCGATGTCGAGCGGCGACTCGACCAGCCGCAGCTGCGTGCCCACATCCACCCAGCGCACCGATCCGGGCGCGCAGGCCTCGGCGAAGCGCTCGGCGCGCTGTGCAAGCTGCTGCGCCCGGTCGTGCAGCCGGACGAAATCGGGTGACAGCTCGCTGACCGTATCGAGGCCGCGCGCCGCGTCGGCGAAGGCCTGCTGCAAGGCGCCCAGCGCCTCCTCCCAGGCCGCCGCGGGAACGCCTTCCGGCGCCGGGCCGGCCCAGCGCAGCTTGGCGCCGGGCCATTGCTTGCCGACCGCCAGCCGCAGGTCGCGGGCGCCGCGCTCCACCGCCGCCACCAGCTGCTGCCAGTCGACCAGGCCGCGCGCCTGCTGCAGCCCGGCCGCCAGCATGTCGCGGGCGAAATCGAGCGCCTGCCCGGTGCCGAGCTGGACGCCGAGGAACTGCACGCCGGTCTCGTTGAGCTGGTGCGCCTCGTCGAACACCACCACCCGCACGCTCGGCAGCAGTTCCGCCATGCCCGATTCGCGCACCGCCAGGTCGGCAAAGAACAGATGGTGGTTGATGACCACCACGTCGGCCGCCATGGCCTCGCGCCGCGCCAGGTTGACATGGCAGGGCTTGAACTGCGGACACTGCGCGCCGAGGCAGTTGTCGCGCGTCGACGTGACCAGCGGAATCAGCGGCGAGCGCTCGTCGAGCCCCGGCAGCTCGGCCAGGTCACCGGTGCGGGTGGCCTTGGACCACTGCTCGATCTTGGCCAGCGTGCGCAGCGAGCCGCGCTCCGGCAGCGAGGCGTCGTGGCGCGCGAGGTCGAGCCGGTGCAGGCAGAGGTAGCTGGCCCGGCCCTTGAGCAGCGCGGTGCGCACCGGCAGGCCCAGCGCCGTGACCAGCCGCGGCAGGTCGCGGCCGAAGAGCTGGTCCTGCAGCGTCTTGGTGGCGGTCGACAGCAGCACCCGCTCGCCGCTCAGCAGCGCCGGCACCAGGTACGAAAAAGTCTTGCCGACGCCGGTGCCGGCCTCGACCACCAGCACGCCGCCTTGTTCGATGGTGCGCGCCACCGCCAGCGCCATCTGGGTCTGTCCCTCGCGCTCCCGGAACTGGTCGGCGGCATGCGAGAGCACCCCGCCTTGCGCGAAGACCTCGCGCACTTCTTGTTCGAGCGGCATCAGGCGGGCTCTTGGGGGTCGAGCAGGTCGACCAGACGCGCGATCTGGTCGCGCAGCGCCAGCCGCCTCTTCTTCAGCCGCCGCAGCAGCAGTTCGTCCTGCGGCACGACGTCGCCCAGCCGGTCGATCGTGGCATCGAGGTCGGCATGCTCGATCCGAAGTTCGATCAGCTGGCGGGAAAATGAGTGAAGATTGGAGTCCAAGGGCACGCAGTCAAAAAAGCGAAGCGGCGACGGTCCGGCCGGCGCCTGTGTTCGCTCGATAATACGTCTTCGTTCCGTCAGCACCCTCACAACAAGAACCGCGCCATCGGCGCAGCAGCGCCACATGACCCGAGGCTTTCGACTCGCCGCCGCCACCGGTCTCCACAAGGGAGACCGCCCCTACCAGCAAGACCAGGTCCTGGTCGTCACCCACCCCCGCGTGCCGGGCTGCGTGCTGGCGGTCATCGCCGACGGCATGGGCGGGCGCAGCGGCGGACGCAAGGCCTCCGACCAGGTGCTGCTGACCGCGCGCCAGCTCTTCTCCCGCTACAAGCCCGGGCGCGACGAACCCGTCGGCATGCTGCGCCAGCTGCTCGAGGACGCCCACACCGTGATCAAGCTCACGGCGGTGTCCAGCGAGCAGGAGCCGCACAGCACGCTGGCGGCCTTCCTCATGAACCCGGAGGGCGACTGCGCCTGGATCCACGCGGGCGACTCCCGCATCTACCACTTCCACCACGGCCGGCTGGTCAAGCGCACCAAGGACCACTCCTACGTGCAGGTGCTGGTGGACCGCGGCGAAATCGACGAGGACGAGGCCAGCGTGCATCCCCAGGGCAACATCCTGCTCGGCTGCCTCGGCATGAAGTCGACCCCGCCCCCGGTCGACGTCCACCTGATTCCGCGCCTGAAGGCCGGCGACGTGCTGATGGCCTGCAGCGACGGCCTATGGCACTACTTCAGCCCGATCGAGATGGGCGAACTGCTGGCCGAGAAGCCACCGCGCGAAGCCGTCGAACTGCTGGTCGCCGAAGCCCGCAGACGCGCCCACGGCGGCGGCGACAACATCTCGATCGTCGTCGTGAAGCTCGAGGACCTGCCTAAGGACGAGTAGGCGTCGCGGCCGGGTTGGCCGCGGTCCCCGGATCGGGCAGGGGCGCCGAGCGCGGCTTGGTCCGGTCGGCGTTTCGCTTCTGGTTGTCCGCCCGATGCTGGTCGGCCTGCCGCTGCTTGTCTTCGTAGGCCTGACGTGCAGCCGGCGCTTCGGCGCGGCGGCGCGCCGCCTTCGCCTGCTCCTCGGCATGGGCACGCTGCTTGTCGTCGAACTGGCGCTGCTTCTCGGCCGCTTCGCTGGCTGCCTGGGTGCGGCCGGCCGCATGGTCGGCGGCGCGCTGCTCGCGATCCTGCTGCGACTTCAGCGAATCCTCGCGCTTTGCATCGGCCTCCCTGGCGCGCGCACTGCTGCCCTTTTCGTCGAGCTTGTCGAGTGCCGCCGCGCCGCGGCGCTTGCGCTCCAGGTCATTGATCTCTGCTTCCTGGCGCTTGACGTCGTCGGTGGCCACGCGGCGGCGCTGCCGGCTTTCCTGCAGGCAGCCCTCGACCGCGAACTTCTTGTAGCAGGCGGCCCGGTCGGCATCGTAGCGGGCGCTGATCGCCTTGCGCTCCTCGGCCAGGCGGGCGCGCTCGGCGTCGAGGTCGGCGCCGGCGGCGGTCGCGCTCGACTGCGCCCAGAGCGGCACTGCGGCAAGACCGAACAGCAAGGCAAGGACGATGTTCTTCATGTGAGGCGGGTGTCGACGGTGCGCCGCTCCAGCGCCAGGAACTCGGTCGATTGCATCTCGTTGAGCCGCGACACGGTGCGAGGAAATTCATGGGCCAGGGGCCCTTCGGTATACAACGCCTCGGGCGGGACCTCGGCGGACATGATCAGTTTCACGCGCCGATCGTAGAACACGTCGACCAGCCATGTGAAACGACGTGCTTCAGAGGCCATCCGCACCGGCATGTACGGCACGTCGGAGAGCAGCACGGTGTGGAACTGGGTCGCGATCTCGAGGTAGTCGTTCTGCGAGCGCGGACCGCCGCACAGCGTCTTGAAGTCGAACCAGACCACGCCCCCGGCCTTGCGCCGGGCATGGATCTCGCGCGACTCGATGTGCAGCACCGGGTTCTCGTCGGCACTCTCGGCCAGCCGCTCGAAGGCCTTGCGCATCTCCTTGTCGGCCGCGGCGCCGTTGGGCGTCAGGTAGAGACGCACCTGCTCGAGCGTGCGGCGCCGGTAGTCGGTGCCGTTGTCGACGCTGAGCACCTCCAGCCGCTGGTTGAGCAGCGCGATCGCCGGCAGGATCCGGTCGCGGTGCAGGCCGCCCGGGTAGAGGTCGTCCGGCTTGAAGTTGGAAGTGGTGACGAAGCCCACGCCGTTCTCGAACAACGCCGCCAGCAGCCGGTGCAGGATCATTGCATCGGTGATGTCGGCGACATGGAACTCGTCGAAGCAGATCAGCTTGTAGCGCTTGGAAATCCGCAGGCCCAGCTCGTCCAGCGGGTTGACCGTGCCCTGCAGCTCGGCCAGCTCGCGATGGACCTCGCGCATGAACTCATGGAAGTGCAGCCGCGTCTTGCGCCTGAGCGGGACCGCGTTGTAGAAGCAGTCCATCAGGAAGCTCTTGCCGCGCCCGACGCCGCCGTACATGTAGACCCCGCGCGGAATCTCCGGCCGGTTGATCAGCTTCTTGAAGGCGTTGGAACGCTGCGCCTTGTACTCGCCCCACTCGCGCGCGCAGCGGTCGAGGGCTTCCACGGCGCGCAGCTGCGCGGGGTCGCTTTGGTAACCCCGCGCAGCCAGCTCCGCGTCGTACGCCTGCCTGACAGTAGTCACGAACTCAGAAGTTCAGCGTGCGCTTGTCGACGGCAAGGGCCGCTTCCTTCGTCGCCTCGGACAGCGACGGATGGGCGTGGCAGATGCGCGCGATGTCTTCGGCGCTGGCCTTGAACTCCATCGCCACCACGGCTTCGGAGATCAGCTCGCTCACCATCGGTCCGACCATGTGGACGCCGAGGATCTCGTCGGTGGCCGCGTCGGCCAGGAACTTGACCATGCCGGTGGTGTCGCCCAATGCACGCGCCCGACCGTTCGCGAGGAACGGGAAGGTGCCGGCCTTGTAGGCCCGGCCGCTGGCCTTGAGCTGCTGCTCGGTCTGGCCGACCCAGGCGATTTCCGGGGAGGTATAGATCACCCAGGGAATCGTGTTGAAGTTGACGTGCCCGTGCTGGCCGGCCATGCGCTCGGCCACCGCCACGCCCTCTTCCTCGGCCTTGTGCGCGAGCATCGGGCCACGCACCACGTCGCCGATGGCCCAGACGCCGGGCAGGTTGGTGCGGCACTCTTCGTCGACCTCGATGGCGCCGCGCTCGTCGAGCTTCAGGCCCACTGCTTCGGCATTGAGGCCGATGGTGTTGGGCACGCGGCCGATCGAGACGATCAGCTTGTCGACCTCGAGCGACTGCGCGCCGCCCTTGGCGTCGGTGTAGGCGATCGAGACGCCCTTCTTGCCCGACTTGACCTCGCCGACCTTGACGCCGAGCTCGATCTTGAGGTTCTGCTTGGTGAAGGCCTTGAGCGCCTCCTTGGCGATCTGCTCGTCGACCGCGCCCAGGAAGGTCGGCAGCGCTTCGAGCACCGTGACCTCGGCTCCGAGGCGGCGCCAGACCGAGCCCATCTCGAGGCCGATCACGCCGGAGCCGATCAGCGCCAGCTTCTTCGGCACGGCGCCGATGCGCAGCGCGCCGTCGTTCGAGAGGATGTTCTCCTCGTCGAACGGCGCACCCGGCAAGGGACGCGCGTTGGAGCCGGTCGCGACGATGACCTGCTTGGCGGTGATGCTCTCTTCGGCTGCACCCTCGACCTTGATTTCGTAGCCGGCGTCGGAGGCCTTCACGAACGAGCCGCGGCCATGGAAGAACGCGACCTTGTTCTTCTTGAACAGGTAGACGATGCCGTCGTTGTTCTGCTTCACGACGGTGTCCTTGCGGGACAGCATCTTGGCGACGTCGAGGCCGAGGCCCTCGACCTTGATGCCATGGTCGGCGAAGCTGTGGCCGGCGTGCTCGTAGTGCTCCGACGACTGCAGCAGCGCCTTCGAGGGAATGCAACCGATGTTGGTGCAGGTGCCGCCGAGGGCCGGACCGCCCTTGGCGTTCTTCCACTCGTCGATGCAGGCCACGTTGAAGCCGAGCTGTGCCGCGCGGATCGCAGCCACGTAGCCGCCGGGGCCGCCGCCGATGACGACGACGTCGAATTGCTTGTCAGACATCCGGTGCTCCTCAGATGTCGAACAGGAGGCGCGACGGATCTTCCAGCGCTTCCTTCATGGCGACCAGGCCCAGCACGGCTTCGCGGCCGTCGATGATGCGGTGGTCGTAGCTCATCGCGAGGTAGTTCATCGGGCGAACGACGACCTGGCCGTTCTCGACCACCGCGCGGTCCTTGGTCGCGTGCACGCCCAGGATGGCCGACTGCGGCGGGTTGATGATCGGGGTCGACAGCATCGAGCCGAAGGTGCCGCCGTTGGAGATCGAGAAGGTGCCGCCGGTCATCTCTTCGATGCCCAGCTTGCCGTCCTTGGCCTTCTGGCCGAACTCGGCGATCTTCTTCTCGATGTCGGCGAAGCTCATCTGGTCGGCGTTGCGCAGGATCGGCACCACCAGGCCGCGCGGTGAACCGACCGCGATGCCGATGTCGAAGTAGCCGTGGTAGACGATGTCGTTGCCGTCGACCGAGGCGTTGATCACCGGGTACTTCTTGAGCGCATGCACCGCGGCCTTCACGAAGAAGCTCATGAAGCCGATCTTGACGCCGTGCTCCTTGGTGAACGCGTCCTGGAACTTCTTGCGCATCTCCATGACCGGGGCCATGTTGACTTCGTTGAAGGTGGTCAGGATGGCATTGCTCGACTGCGATTGCAGCAGGCGCTCGGCGATGCGCGCGCGCAGGCGGCTCATCGGCACGCGTTCTTCCGGACGGTCGCCGAGGTCGGGCGCGCGGGTCGGCGCAGCAACCTGCGGCAGCGCCGCCTTGGGCGCGCCGGTCGGCACGGGCACGGGTGCCGCCACCTTCGCGGTGGTGCCGGCCGCCACGGCGCCGAGCACGTCGCCCTTGGTGACGCGGCCATCGCGGCCGGTGCCGGCAACGTCACCGGTGCTCAGCTTGTTGTCCGCCAGCAACTTGGCGGCCGCCGGCATCGCGACGTCGGACTTCGAGCCGCCGGTGGCAGCGGCTGCGGCCGCAGCCGGCGCGGGGGCCGCGGCCGGCGCGGCGGCCGGTGCGGCGGCGGCAGGCGCGGCGGCGCCGGCCTTGCCTTCGGTGTCGATCCGGGCGATCAACTGCTCGGCGGTGACGGTGGCACCGTCGCCCTGGACGATCTCGGCCAGCACGCCCGCCGCGGGGGCCGGCACTTCGAGCACGACCTTGTCGGTCTCGATCTCGATCAGGATTTCATCGATGGCGACGGCATCGCCGGCTTTCTTCTTCCACTGGAGCATGGTGGCCTCGGCCACGGACTCGGACAACTGGGGAACCTTGACTTCTACGATGGACATTTCTATGTGCTCGCTTCGTGTTTCTTTGGAATTGGGTCGGAGCGCACTGGGCGCTCCTTTTTTTTACTTGGTCAGCACGAAGCCTTTGAGCTTGCCGAACGCGCCGTCGACCAGCGCCTTCTGCTGTTCCTGGTGCAGGTGCGAGTAGCCGACCGCCGGCGATGCCGAGGCGGCACGGCCGGAGTAGCCGAGCTTCTGGCCTTCCTGCATGTTCTCGTGGATGTAGTGCTGCACGAAGAACCAGGCGCCCTGGTTCTGCGGCTCGTCCTGCGACCAGACCACGTCCACCAGGTTCGGGTACTTCTTCAGCTCGGTGGCGAAGGCCTTGTGCGGGAACGGATAGAGCTGCTCGACGCGGATGATCGCCACGTCGTCGGCGCCCTTCTCCTCGCGCTTCTTGGCCAGGTCGTAGTAGACCTTGCCCGAGCAGGCGATCACGCGCTTGACCTTCTCGGCCTTCAGGTCCTTGCTGTCCGGAATGACGGTCTGGAAGCCACCCTTCGTGAATTCGGACAGCGGCGAGGTCGCGTCCTTGTTCCGCAGCAGCGACTTCGGCGTCATGATGATCAGCGGCTTGCGCAGGTTGCGCACCATCTGGCGGCGCAGCACGTGGAAGATCTGGCTCGCCGTGGTCGGCTGCACCACCTGCATGTTGGTGTCGGCCGCCAGCTGCATGAAGCGCTCGAGGCGCGCCGAGCTGTGCTCCGGACCCTGGCCTTCGTAGCCGTGCGGCAGCATCAGCGTGATGCCGTTGACGCGGCCCCACTTGACCTCGCCCGAGGCGATGAACTGGTCGATCACGACCTGCGCGCCGTTGACGAAGTCGCCGAACTGCGCTTCCCAGATCACCAGCGTGTTGGGATCGTTCGAGGCGTAGCCGTATTCGAAAGCCAGCACCGCTTCTTCGGACAGGATCGAGTCGATGACGACGAACGGGGCCTGGTTGTCGGCCACGTTCTGCAGCGGCACATAGGTGCCTTCGTCGAACTTCTCGCGATTCTGGTCGTGCAGCACCGCATGGCGGTGCGTGAAGGTGCCGCGGCCGCTGTCCTCGCCCGAGAGGCGGACCGGATAGCCGCTCGCCACCAGCGAGGCGAAGGCCATGTGCTCGCCCATGCCCCAGTCGACATTGGCGTCGCCGCGGCCCATCGCGGCGCGGTCGTCGAGCACCTTCTTGACCAGCGGATGCACCGTGAAGCCTTCGGGCGCCTTCGTGATGCGTTCGGCCAGACGCTTCCATTCGGCGGTCGGGATCGCGGTGTCGCCGGCGTCGGTCCACTTCTTGTTGAGGAAGGGGCTCCAGTCGACCGCGTACTTGCTCTTGAAGTTGGTCAGCACCGGGTCGGAGGTGTTCTTGCCGGCGTCGAAGGCGGCGCGCTGGGCCTTGACCATGTCGTCGCCGAGCGTGGCGCCGAGGCCCTGGGCCGCCAGCTTGTCGGCGTACAGCTTGCGCGTGCCGGGGTGCTGGGCGATCTTCTTGTACATCAGCGGCTGCGTCAGCGCCGGCGTGTCCTGCTCGTTGTGGCCGAGCTTGCGGAAGCAGATGATGTCGACCACCACGTCCTTCTGGAATTCCATGCGGAACTCGAGGGCGAGCTGGGTGGCCAGCACCACGGCTTCGGGGTCGTCGCCGTTCACGTGCAGCACCGGCGCCTCGATCATCTTGACGATGTCGGTGCAATACAGCGTCGAGCGGCTGTCGCGCGGGTCGCTGGTGGTGAAGCCGATCTGGTTGTTGATCACGATGTGGACGGTGCCGCCCGTGGAGTAGCCGCGGGTTTCGGCCAGCGCCAGCGTTTCCATCACGACGCCCTGGCCGGCGAAGGCGGCGTCGCCGTGCACGATCACCGGCAGAACCTGCTTGCCGAGCGGGTCGGCGCGGCGGTCCATGCGCGCGCGCACGGAGCCTTCGACCACCGGGTTCACGATCTCGAGGTGCGAGGGGTTGAAAGCCAGGCTCAGGTGGACCGGGCCGCCGCCCGTGGTCACGTCGGAACTGAAGCCCTGGTGGTACTTGACGTCGCCGCTGGGCAGGTCTTCGGGCGCCGTGTGGTCGAACTCTGCGAACAGGTCGGCCGGCAGCTTGCCGAGCGAATTGACGAGCACGTTGAGGCGGCCGCGGTGGGCCATGCCGATCACGATCTCCTGGACGCCCTTGATGCCGGCCTGGTTGATCAGCTCGTCCATCGCGACGATGAAGCTCTCGCCGCCTTCGAGCGAGAAGCGCTTCTGGCCGACGTACTTGGTGTGCAGGAAGCGCTCGAGGCCTTCGGCGGCGGTGAGCCGCTCGAGCACGCGCTTCTTCTGCTCGGCACCCAGCTGCGGGTTGGTGCGGGCGCTTTCGAGCTTCTGCTGCCACCAGCGCTTCTGGCCCTGGTCGGTCATGTACATGTACTCGGCGCCGATGGTGCCGCAGTAGGTCTCGCGCAGTGCGTTCAGCAGGTCGCGCAGCGACATCGTCTCCTTGCCGAAGAAGGTGTTGCTGGTGTTGAACACCGTTTCGAGGTCAGCGTCGGCGAAGCCGTAGAACGAAGGCTCGAGTTCGGGAATTGCCGGACGCTCGGTCCGCTTGAGCGGATCGAGGTCGGCCCAGCGGGCGCCGACGTTGCGGTAGGCGGCGATCAGCTGCTGGACCGCGGTGCGCTTGCGGCCCAGCTCGGAGTCGGCGCCGCTGGCCACCACCACCTTGGTGGTGCCCTGCTTGGCACGCTCGGCGAAGGCGTTGACCACCGGCAGGTGGGGCACGTCCTTGGCATTGCTGCCGTCGGTGGCGGGCACGTTCTGGAGCGCATCGAAATACGAGCGCCAGTTGTCGGGCACGCTGCCGGGATTGGAGAGGTAGTTTTCGTACATCTCTTCGACATAGGGCGCATTGCCGCCGAAGAGGTAGGTGTTGCCTTGGTAGGCGCTGTAGACGGAAGAACCCGTCGACGAGGAATCGCTCATATTCCGCTGACCTTCGCTTCCCTGAAGGAAGCACTAGCTGGTTAAGAAACCTTCCGCGACACGGCTGGACCGGTTGGCGGATGCGACTGTGGCTGGGGAAGGGCCTGAGTACTCTCGCATTGTGCCACGACGCGCATATGACGGTGCCGGGGGCACTGTTCAAGGCCATGGAGTGCCCGGACATCGGCATCGTCCTGCACGAAGACGCAGGATTTTCCGCCATGCCGCCGCCGAGCCGACGGCCACGATGGCCGCCTACCGAATGGAGAACACTGCCATGTCCGACGAAGCCCACGACCACATCGATGTCACTCAGGCGGGCGAGATCAAATACTGGTGCGAACGGCTCGGCGTGAGCGAGCATGCGCTGCGCCAGGCGGTGGCGGACGTCGGCCCCCGGGTCGAGCAGGTCGCGGTGCATCTCGGCAAGCAATGACGGGTGCAGCCGGGGGCTCCCGCCCCTGTTCGAAGCCACCGTAAAGTGGCATCCTGCGCATCCTGGGTGCGCCGCACCGTCCTTGGAGGTCCGCATGGCAGCTCGTTCGATCGCTTCCCTGTCCCTGGGTTTCGGTCTGGTCTCGATTCCGGTCAAGCTGTATTCCGCGACCGAGAGCAGCAGCACGGTGAAGTTCAACCTCCTCACTCGCGACGGCTCCCGCGTCAAGCAACAGTACGTGTCCGAAAAAGACCCGGCCACCGTCGTTCCGCGGTCCGAGATGGTCAAGGGCTACGAATTCGAGAAGGATCGCTATGTGCTTTTCACGCCTGATGAACTCAAGGCGGTCGAGGAAAGCGCCAGCCACGCGATCGACATCGTGAGCTTCATTCCCGAGAAGGCGGTCGACCCGATCTACTACGACAAGGCCTACTACCTCGCCCCCGACAAGCGCGGCGGCAAATCCTATTCGCTGCTGCGCGCCGCCATGCAGGAAAGCGGCCGCTGCGCACTCGCGAAATGGGCCTGGAAGGGCAAGCAGTACGTGGTCCAGGTGCGCGCCGCCGAAGACGGCCTGGTGCTGCAGCAGCTTCTCTACGCCGACGAGGTGCGCTCGCTGAAGGAACTCGATATCGAGCAGGTCCAGCCCTCGGACGCGGAGGTGAAGCTCGCGCTCCAGTTGATCGACCAGATCGCCGAGGACAGCTACGACCCGACCCAGTTCGTCGACGAGGAAAAGCAGCGCATCCTGGCCGCCATCGATGCCAAGATCGCCGGCAAGCAGGTGGTCGCGGCCGAGGCGCGCGACGCCGACGCGGGCGGCCAGATCATCGACCTCACCGAAATGCTGCGTGCCAGCCTGGCCCGCGGCGGCACAGCCGGCCAGCGCGCCGCGCGGGCGCCCGCCGACAAGGTCACGCCGCTGGCCTCGAAGGAGCGCAAGGGCGTGAAGCGGGCCAGCGCCAAGGCGCCCGAGGCCGAGGCCCCGGCGCGCGCGCGATCGAGAAAGTGAAGCCGTCGCCGCCGCCGGCGCCCCATACCCTGCGCGGCATCCAGGAGATGCTGGGCCTGTCGCGCAGCGCGGTCGCCAGACTCATCGCCCATGGCTTCGTCAGCCCATCGCGCGGACCGCGCAACGAATACCGCTTCTCGTTTCGAGACGTCGTCCTGTTGCGCACCGCCCACAAGCTGCAACTGGCCGACATCCCGACGCGCAAGATCGTGCGCGCGCTGCAGCGGCTCAAGGGCACGCTGCCAGCCGAACTGCCGCTGAGCGGACTGCGGATCACCGCCGTCGGCAGCGAGGTCGCCGTGCACGAGCGGGGCAGCCGGTGGGCGGCCGAGTCGGGCCAGCTGCTGATGGATTTCGATGTCGCGGCGATGAGCGGCACCGTGGCCTTCGTCGAGCGCGGCCCGGCCGAGGCGCCGGCGCTGGTCCAGTCGTCGCCCGAGACGCTGTTCGCGCAAGCCGAGGCCCTGGAGGCGAGCGACCCGGCAGCGGCCGAGCGCGCCTACCGCCGCCTGCTCGAGGGCGCGCCGGCGTATGCCGACGCCTACCTGAATCTCGGCGCCCTGCTCTGCGAATCGGGCCGCCATGCGGAGGCCGTGGCGCTCTACGACGAGGCGCTCGCCCAGCGCCCCGAGGTCGCCCTGCTGCATTTCAACCGCGCGGTGGCGCTGGAAGACCTGGAGCGCTACCGCGAGGCCCTGATGGCCTACGACCGCTGCCTMACGCTCGACCCGGGCCTGGGCGACGCTCACTTCAATGCGGCGCGCCTGCACGACCACCTGGGCGACGAAAAGAAGGCGATCCGGCACTTCAGCGCCTATCGACGCCTCCAGGACAAATGAACGAGTTCGGCTTTTTTCACTCTGGCGGCAGAATCGGCACTCCATGAAAACGATTCTCGACACGAGCCCCGACCCTGCGGACGACTGGGCGACGCGGCTCACCGCTGTGACGGCCGACGCCGACCTGCGCGCCAGCGGCCTGATCGAGGTCTCGATCGGCAGCCTGTTGCGTGTGGTGCGCGAGCAGCTCAAGCTGGAGGTGGTCTTCATCGGCGAGTTCGTCGACGGCGCCCGGGTGTTCCGCCACATCGCCTCGCGCACCGAAGACGCCGTCATCAAGCAGGGCGAGGGCCATCCCCTCGACGAAACCATCTGCCAGCGCATCGTCGACGGCCGCATGCCGTGCCTGACGCCGGACGTCGCAAGTGTCCGTTCGGACTACGGACTTCCCCTCTACTACGAAGCGCTGGGCGCCCATATCGGTGTGCCGGTGCGCCTGTCGGACGGCACGCTGTACGGCATGTTGTGCGGCTTCAGTTTCGCGGCCTGCCCCCATCTGGACGAGCGCGACGTCCGGCGCCTGGAGATGGCCGCCCACGCCACGGCGCGGCTGATCGCGCAAGCCGAAGGGCGCGACTTCGAGCCGCTCGCCTTTGCCCACTGAGGCCCGGTCGCGAGCCGTCCCCATCCCCCATATGGCGGATTCACTTCCGCGCGCGCCTCGTCCAGACTGGGGCCAGTGACTCCCCATCGCTCCGCCGCCATCGTTTCGGTACGCCGCAAGTCGGCACTGCTGGCGGCCATCTCCCTGCTGCTGGCCGCCGCCGCGCTGCAAGGCTACGCGGCGGGCTACCCGCTCGGCATGGCGCTGCTGGCGGCCGCCACCGTGCAGGCCGGCATCTGCCTGACCATGTTCAGCAGCCGGCTGCTGAAGACCGTGCTGGCGGCCAATTTCCTGCTGTTCCTGTGGCACGCCCTGGTCATCAGTCATTTCCTGACACCTGACGGCGGGCCGGCCGTGTTCCAGCTCGGCGACTTCGCCTCGGCCGTGCTCGGCAGCGCCTCGTTGGTGTTCACGCCGGTGGAGACCATGGCCCTGATCGTCCGCGACGCCTATCTGAAGCGGCTCCGGCGGCCCCGTCGCGGCGCCCCGCCCTGAAGCGCCCCGCGTCTCGAGGGTCCGGCCGTCAGCGAATCAGGGCCTGCAGTTCCCTGAACCGCGGATGCTCGGCCGTGCGCAGCCATTCGAAGCCGACCATCTCGGTGGTCACGAGTTCGGCACCCGCGCCGGCCAGCCGGTCGAAGGCGGCGTCGCGGTTGCGCTCGGTGCGCGAACTGCACGCATCGGTCACGACCCAGACCTCGAACTCGTCCTCGAGCAGGTCGAGCGCCGTCTGCAGCAGGCAGACGTGGGCCTCGCAGCCGGCGATCACGATGGTGTTGCGCTCCTCGGCCGCGGCGGGCTTCTGCAAGTGCTTGGGAAGGCTGCGGGCGTTGCCTTGCGGCGCTTTCGCGGGCACGCGCAGCCATTCGCCCAGGCCCTCCTCGGCGCCGCTGAAGTGCATCTTGGCCAGCGTGCGCTGGCACAGCGCGCGGATCTCAGGCAGGTTCTCGCCGAGCTTGGACGGGTTCTGCTCGGTGCCCCAGATCGGGACCTCCACCAGCCGGGCCATTTCTCCCAGCCGGACCGCGTTCTTCGCGACGGCCTCGGCCTCGAAAATGGCCGGCATCAGGCGCGCCTGGTAGTCGACCAGGACCAGTTGGGATTGGGAGGCATCGAGCAGCATGGGAGTCTTTCGCGAAATACGGTGTGATCCCGGACCGTACCACCGATGCACGGGGACTTCCGGCCCGCGCGTGCTGCGGCGGCGGAACGTGCTTCAGTCGGGCCGCAGCCGGATCAGCTTGCCGTTCGACTCGTCGGTCAGGATATAGAGCAGGCCGTCCGGCCCCTGCTTGACGTCGCGGATGCGCGCCTTGCCGTCTTCGAGCAGCTTCTGCTCGGACGCGACCTTGCCGTCCTTGAGGACGATCCGGTCCAGGTAGCCGAACTTGAGCGAGCCCACGAAGAGGTTGCCCTTCCAGGTCGCGCCGTAGCGGTCGCTGGTCAGGAAGGCCATGCCCGACGGGGCGATCGAGGGCACCCAGTAGTGCAGCGGCTGCTCCATGCCCTCCTTCTGCGTGATGCCGTCGCCGATCTTGCCGCCGCCGTAGTTCTCGCCGTAGGTGATCACCGGCCAGCCGTAGTTGCGGCCGGCCTGCGGGACGTTGATCTCGTCGCCGCCCTGCGGTCCATGCTCGTGCATCCACAGCTTGCCATCGGGCCCCAGCGTCGCGCCCTGGCCATTGCGGTGGCCATAACTCCAGATCTCGGGCAGCGCGCCGGCCTGGCCGACGAAGGGATTGTCCCTGGGCACCGAACCATCCTTGCCGATACGCACGATCTTGCCCAGGTGGTTGTCGAGTTTCTGCGCGTCTTCCTTGCGACTGAAACGCTCGCCCAGGGTCAGGAACAGCGTTCCGTCCGCGGCCTCGACGATGCGGCAGCCGAAATGGTTGCGGCTGACCACCTTGGGCCGCTGGCTGAATATCACCCTGACTTCCTCGAGGCGGCTGGCGTCGGCGGACAGCCGGGCGCGCGCCAGCGCGGTGCCGTTGGCCGGGCCGCCCGCCTCGGGTTCGGAAAAGCAGAAGTACAGCGTACGGTTCTGGTCGTAGGCGGAATCGGCCAGCACGTCGAGCAGCCCCCCCTGCCCGCCCGCCGCGATCGGTGGCAGCCCGGCCAGCGGTGCGCCGAGTTGGCCGTCTGCCGCCACCACCCGCAGCCGCCCGGGCCGCTCGGTGACCAGAAAGCGCCCGTCCGGAAGAAAGGCGACGCCCCAGGGGTTCTCGAACCCGGCCGCGACGATCTCCGGCCGCGGTGCCGCCTGCGCCACGCCGAGGGTCGCCAGGGACGCGAAAAGGAAACGGGCGAGCCCTTGGCGAACCCGCGAAAGCAGCAACGATTTCATGTTTTCCTTGGCGTCGGCGGATTTCCGGGCCGGTGCCATTTCAACCCGAATTGCAAATCTTTTGCATTACATCCAGCAAAGAACTTATGGCCCATAACGTTGACTTTTACATTTGGGTATGTGAGAAATGGAAAAAATCCTTTCTCCGACAACTGTTTACGTGCAGAATCCCGAATCCGCATGAAATTGACACCCCAAGGTGTCGTCCATATCCTACGCGCCATGCGACTTTTTCTCCTCACCGCCAGCTTGCTGCTCGCCCTCCACGCACACGCCGCGCCGCAGCTGGATCCGACCACCGACCCGCAGACGGGCACCCCGGTCGCCGAGAAGACCCTGCTGGGCCAATTCCACCAGGTTCGCCAGACGGTCGCCGATCGCACCTCCGACCTCGTGGTGACCGCCATCGGCTTCCTGGGCGTCCCCTACCGCCGCGGCGGCAACACGGCCGAGACCGGTTTCGACTGCAGCGGCTTCGTCCGCGCCATGTACACCCAGACGGTCGGCCACCTGCTGCCGCGCCGCGCCGAAGAACAGGCCGCCGCCACCCAGAAGATCGACCGCAGCGAGCTCAAGCCCGGCGACCTGGTGTTCTTCAACACCATGCGCCGCGCCTTCAGCCACGTCGGGATCTATGTCGGCGAGGGCAAGTTCATCCATTCCCCCAAGCCCGGCGCGCAAGTGCGGGTCGAAGACATGAGCGGCAGCTACTGGCAGCGCCGTTTCAGCGGCGCCCGCCGGGTCGCCGCGGCGCAGGACGAGGTCAAGGCCTCGGGCGACTGATACCGCCCTGATCCGGACGAAAAAAATCCCGCGCCAGGCGGGATTTTTTCATGGGGCGGCAAGCCGCCGCTCAGCGCTTCACCGGCGGCAGGTCGGTGCAGTGGCCATGCACCGCCTCCGCCGCCAGCCCGATGCTCTCGCCCAGCGTCGGATGCGGATGGATGGTCTTGCCGATGTCGTAGGCGTCCGCGCCCATCTCGATCGCCAGCGCGATTTCGCCGATCATGTCGCCAGCGTGGGTGCCGACGATGCCGCCGCCGACGATGCGGTGCGACTCGGCATCGAACAGCAGCTTGGTGAAGCCCTCGTCGCGGCCGTTGGCGATCGCCCGGCCCGAGGCGGTCCAGGGGAACAGGCCCTTCTCGATCTTCACGCCTTCGGCCTTGGCCTGGTCTTCGGTCAGGCCGACCCAGGCCACTTCGGGGTCGGTGTAGGCCACGCTCGGGATCACGCGGGCATTGAAAGCCGCGCTCGCCAGTTCCTTGTCGCCCTTCTGCTCGCCGGCGATCACCTCGGCCGCCACGTGCGCCTCGTGCACCGCCTTGTGCTCCAGCATTGGCTGGCCGACGATGTCGCCGACCGCGAAGATATGGGGCACGTTGGTCCGCATCTGGATGTCGACCGGGATGAAGCCGCGGTCGCTGACCGCGACACCGGCCTTCTCGGCGCCGATCTTCTTGCCGTTGGGGCTGCGGCCCACGGCCTGCAGCACCAGGTCGTACAACTGCGGCTCCTTCGGCGCCTGCTCGCCCTCGAACGTCACGCGGATGCCATCCTTGGTGGCTTCGGCGCCCACGGTCTTGGTCTTCAGCATGATGTTGTCGAAGCGCGGCGCGTTGAGCTTCTGCCAGACCTTGACCAGATCGCGGTCGGCGCCCTGCATCAGCCCGTCGAGCATCTCGACCACGTCGAGCCGCGCGCCCAGGGTCGAATAGACCGAGCCCATCTCGAGCCCGATGATGCCGCCGCCGAGGATCAGCATGCGCTTGGGCTCGATGCCGAGTTCGAGCGCGCCGGTGGAGTCGACCACGCGCGGGTCCTTCGGCATGAAGGGCAGGTGCACGGCCTGCGAACCGGCCGCGATCACGCAGTGCCGGAACTTGACCGTCTGCGCCTTGCCGGTGGTGGCCTGGCCGTCGCCGCTGGTTTCCTGCACCTTCACATGGAAGGGATCGATGAACTCGCCGATGCCGCGCACCGTCGTGACCTTGCGCATCTTGGCCATCGCCGCCAGGCCGCCGGTGAGCTTGCCCACCACCTTGTTCTTGCGCCCGAGCAGCTTGGCGCGGTCGATCTTCGGTTCGCCGTAGCTGACGCCGAGGTCGGCGAAGTGCTTGACCTCGTCGATCACCGCGGCGACGTGCAGCAGCGCCTTCGACGGGATGCAGCCGACATTGAGGCAGACGCCGCCGAGCGTGGCGTAGCGCTCGACCAGGATCACCTTGAGGCCGAGATCGGCGGCGCGGAAGGCGGCCGAATAGCCGCCCGGGCCGGCGCCGAGCACCAGCAGATCGCAGTCGTGGTCGACCGAACCGGTGTAGCTCGATGCGGCGGCAGGCGCGGGGGTCGCCGCAGCCGGGGCCGGCTTCGGTGCCGACGCCTGGCTTGCGGCAGGGGCTGCTGCCGCCGGTGCCGGCGCAGGCGCCGCGGCGGCGCCTTCGGCCGCCTCGAGCGTCAGCACCACCGAGCCCTCCTTGACCTTGTCGCCGACCTTCACGGCCACCGACTTGACCACGCCGGCCGCGGACGACGGAATCTCCATCGAGGCCTTGTCCGACTCCACCGTGATCAGCGACTGCTCGGCCTTCACCGTGTCGCCGGCCTTCACCAGCACCTCGATCACCGCGACTTCATCGAAATCGCCGATGTCCGGCACCTTGACTTGTACTTCGCTCATTTGGACACCTTCAGTTTGAGTGTGAGAACGTCGACCGGACCGGCCGAATTGCGATCGAATTCGCAGGCCGCCGCAACGCCGGCCTCGGCGACATCGCGCGCCGAACGCGCCTTGTCGTAGACCGCGTGCATGGCGCCGAGTGCGAAGCTGCGTCCCGAGCCGATGCTCCAGAACTGCTTGAACTCGAACACCTCGCGGTAGCTGTAGATGCCGTAGATGCCGCTGGCATTGGCCAGCAGCATCGTGAACTGGCTCGACTCGTAGGGCTCGTGCTCGTCTTCCTTGGCCTGCAGGAAGAACGAGTCCTTGAGCACCGGGTGCAGCAGCGTGAAGGTGCGAAAGATCTCGTCCTTGCTGCCGAAGCGCAGCGCCTCGGGGGGCTGCGCCGCCAGCGCATGCTGGAGCACCAGAAAGTGCGCCGCCGCGCCGGCCACCGCGAAGATGCTCTGCCCGCCCGCATCGTTCACCATGAACAGCTTCTGGTTGGCTTCGGCGCGGTGCGACAGGCGCGTGTCGCCGAAGGTCACGAGCGAATCCGCCGCCATCACGACCTGGCCGCCCTTGCGGACGGCCACCACCGTGGTCATAGGAGAACGCGTCTGAAGTCCGCGAGCACCTGGCCCAGGTAGGCGTTGAATCGCGCCGCCGCAGCACCGTCGATGACCCGGTGGTCATAGGACAGCGACAGCGGCAGCGTCAGGCGCGGCACGAACTGCTTGCCGTCCCACACCGGCTTCATCTGGCCCTTCGACAGGCCCAGGATCGCGACCTCGGGCGCGTTGATGATCGGCGTGAAGTGCGTGCCGCCAATGCCGCCCAGCGAGCTGATCGAGATGCAGCCGCCTTGCATGTCGGCCGAACCGAGCTTGCCGTCGCGCGCCTTCTTGGCCAGATCGCCCATTTCCTGGCTGATCTGCAGCACGCCCTTCTTGTCGGCGTCCTTGAGCACCGGCACCACCAGCCCGTTCGGCGTGTCCGCCGCGAAGCCGATGTTGTAGTACTGCTTATAGACCAGCTGGTCGCCATCCAGGCTGGTGTTGAAGTCGGGGAACTTCTTCAGTGCCGAGACCATGGCCTTGATCACGAAGGCCAGCATCGTCACCTTGACGCCCRACTTCTCGTTCTCCTTGTTGGTCGCGACCCGGAAGGMCTCCAGCTCGGTGATGTCGGCCTCGTCATTGTTGGTGACGTGCGGAATCATCACCCAGTTGCGGTGCAGGTTGGCGCCGCTGAGCTTCTTGATGCGCGACAGGTCCTTGCGCTCGACCGTGCCGAACTTGGTGAAGTCGACCTTCGGCCACGGGATCAGGCCGAGCGCCTCGCCGCCGCCGCCCGCGGGCGCCTTGGCGCCGGCGGCCTTGGTGCTGGCCGCGCCGCTCATCACCGAGCGGGTGAAGCTCTGCACGTCTTCCTGGGTGATGCGGCCCTTCGGCCCGCTGCCCTTGACTTCCTCGAGCGGCACGCCGAGTTCGCGCGCGAACTTGCGCACCGAGGGCGAGGCGTGCGGCATCTTGCCGCTGGGCGCAACCGTCGGGTCGTGCGCGGGCGGGGCGGCGGCCGGGGCGGACGCCGCAGGGACCGGTGCCGACGCGCTGGCCGGTGCCGCTGCCGCAGCGGCCTGTGCCGGTGCCGGTGCCGCAGCCGCGGGCGCCGCGGCGCTCGCGGTGCCTTCGATCACCGCGATCAGGTCGCCGATGTTGACCGTGTCGCCGACCTTGACCTTGAGTTCCTTGAGCACGCCCGCCGCCGACGACGGGATCTCCATCGAGGCCTTGTCGGACTCGACCGTGATCAGGGATTGCTCGGCCTTGATCGTGTCGCCGGGCTTGACCAGCACCTCGATCACCGCGACGTCCTTGAAGTCGCCGATGTCGGGCACCTTGATGTCGATCGGGCCCGCCGCCGCGGCCGGCGCAGGGGCAGCGGCCGCAGGTGCCGGTGCTGCCGCCGCGGCAGGCGCGGGAGCAGCTGCCGCGGGCGCCGAGGCCGCCGGCGCGGCCGCGCCCTCGCCTTCGAGCACCAGCACCACCGAGCCTTCCTTGACCTTGCTGCCGACCTCGACCTTGAGTTCCTTGACCACGCCGGCCTGGCTCGACGGAATCTCCATCGAGGCCTTGTCCGACTCCACGGTGATGAGCGACTGCTCGGCCTTCACCGTGTCGCCGACCTTCACCAGCACCTCGATCACCGCGACCTCGTCGAAGTCGCCGATGTCCGGCACCTTGATTTCCACTGTTGCCATGTCGTGTCTCCCGCCCTTCGGGCGCCGTTGATTGGTTTTATGCGTAGAGCGGGTTGATCTTCTCGGCGTTGATGCCGTACTTCTTGATTGCGTCTGCCACCTTTTGCGCCGGCACCGCACCGTCTTCGGCCAGCGCCTTCAGTGCCGCCACCACGATGAAGTGGCGGTTGACCTCGAAGTGCTCGCGCAGCTTGTTGCGGAAGTCGCTGCGGCCGAAGCCGTCGGTGCCGAGCACCTTGTAGTTGCGGCCCTTCGGGATGAAGGGGCGGATCTGCTCGGCATAGGCCTTCATGTAGTCGGTCGAAGCGACCACCGGACCGGTGCTTGCCGACAGCTGCTGCTCGACGAAGGACACGCGCGGCTTCTCGGTCGGATGCAGCAGGTTCCAGCGGTCGGCTTCCTGGCCGTCGCGGGTCAGCTCGTTGAAGCTCGGGCAGCTCCAGACCGCGGCCGAAACGCCCCAGTCCTTCTCGAGCAGTTCCTGGGCCGCGAAGCTCTCGCGCAGGATCGTGCCGCTGCCCAGCAGCTGGACCGACGGCGACTTGGCCTTGAGCGCGGGCGCCTGCTTGCACAGGTACATGCCCTTGATGATCTGCTCCTCGGTGCCGGGCTGCAGGCCGGGCATCGGGTAGTTCTCGTTGAGCAGCGTGATGTAGTAGTAGACGTTGTCCTGCTTCTCGACCATGCGCTTCAGGCCGTGGTGCAGGATCACGCCGACTTCGTGGGCGAAGGTCGGGTCGTAGCTGACGCAGTTCGGGATCGTGTTGGCCAGGATGTGGCTGTGGCCGTCCTCGTGCTGCAGGCCTTCGCCGTTCAGCGTGGTGCGCCCCGAGGTGCCGCCGAGCAGGAAGCCGCGTGCCTGCATGTCGCCGGCCGCCCAGGCCAGGTCGCCGATGCGCTGGAAGCCGAACATCGAGTAGTAGACATAGAACGGCACCATGATGCGGTTGTTGGTGCTGTAGCTGGTGGCCGCCGCGATCCAGCTCGACATGCCGCCGGCCTCGTTGATGCCTTCCTGCAGGATCTGGCCGGCCTTGTCCTCGCGGTAGTACATGACCTGGTCCTTGTCGACCGGCGTGTACTGCTGCCCCGCGGGGTTGTAGATGCCGATCTGGCGGAACAGGCCTTCCATGCCGAAGGTGCGGGCCTCGTCGACCAGGATCGGCACCACGCGCGGTCCGAGCGCCTGGTCGCGCAGCAGCTGCGTCAGGAAGCGCACGTAGGCCTGCGTGGTCGAGATCTCGCGCCCTTCTGCGGTCGGCTCGAGCACCGCCTTGAAGGTCTCCAGCGCCGGCACCGTGAAGCTCTCGTCAGCCTTCACGCGGCGGTGCGGCAGGTAGCCGCCCAGCGCCTTGCGGCGCTCGTGCAGGTACTTCATCTCGGGCGTGTCGTCGGCCGGCTTGTAGAACGGCAGGTCGGCGATCTGGCTGTCCGGGATCGGGATGTTGAAGCGGTCGCGGAAGGCCTTGATGTCCTCGTCGCCGAGCTTCTTGGTCTGGTGGACCGTGTTCTTGCCCTCGCCGATCTTGCCCATGCCGAAGCCCTTGACGGTCTTCACTAGCAGCACGGTCGGTTGGCCCTGGTGCTTGACGGCGGCGTCGAAGGCCGCATAGACCTTCTGCGAGTCGTGGCCGCCGCGGCGCAGGTTCCAGATGTCGTCGTCGCTCATCTTGGCGACCATCTCGAGGGTGCGCGGATCGCGGCCGAAGAAATTTTTGCGCACGTAGGCGCCGTCGTTGGCCTTGAACGACTGGTAGTCGCCGTCGTTGGTGTCCATCATGAGCTTGCGCAGCGCACCTTCCTTGTCGCGCGCCAGCAGTGGATCCCAGCCGCTGCCCCAGATCAGCTTGATGACGTTCCAGCCGGAGCCGCGGAACTCGCCTTCGAGCTCCTGGATGATCTTGCCGTTGCCGCGCACCGGGCCGTCCAGGCGCTGCAGGTTGCAGTTGATGACGAAGACCAGGTTGTCGAGCTTCTCGCGCGCTGCCAGGCCGATGGCGCCCAGCGATTCGACCTCGTCCATTTCACCGTCGCCGCAGAACACCCAGACCTTGCGGTTCTCGGTGTTGGCGATGCCGCGCGCATGCAGGTACTTGAGGAAGCGCGCCTGGTAGATCGCCATCAGCGGGCCCAGGCCCATCGAGACGGTCGGGAACTGCCAGAACTCGGGCATCAGCTTGGGATGCGGATAGCTCGACAGGCCCTTGCCGTCGACTTCCTGGCGGAAGTTGAGCAGTTGTTCTTCGGTCAGCCGGCCTTCGAGGTAGGCGCGGGCATAGATGCCGGGCGACACGTGGCCCTGGATGTAGAGGCAGTCGCCGCCGTGGTTCTCGCTCTCGGCGTGCCAGAAGTGGTTGAAGCCGGCGCCGAACATGCTGGCCAGCGAGGCGAAGGAGCCGATGTGGCCGCCGAGGTCGCCGCCTTCGGGCGGGTGGTGGCGGTTGGCCTTGACCACCATCGCCATGGCGTTCCAGCGCATGTAGGAACGCAGCCGCTCCTCGATCTCGGCATTGCCGGGCGAGCGCTCTTCCTGGTCGGTCTCGATCGTGTTGACGTAGGCGGTATTGGCCGAGAACGGTTTGTCGATGCTGTTCTGGCGTGCGTGCTCGAGCAATTGCTCAAGGAGGAAGTGCGCGCGATCGGGCCCCTCGCTCTCGATCACGGCGGACAGGGCGTCCATCCATTCACGCGTTTCCTGCGCGTCCAGGTCGTTTGCAGCCGAGCCGAAATGGTTCTCGGGATTTGCCGACATGCTTGTCTCCTTGTGAGGGGTTGTGGGCGTAATTTAGTGCCGTATCCAGCAGTGCGCGGGAGTTTCGCACAGAATTATTGAAATTTCAAATCGTGCTTGTCGATTTCTTATTGTGAAATTCATCAGGACAAAGCACCCGCACGTGGGTCCCCGGCACTCGGACTGCGCCCCTCTCCCGCCACAGGGCATCACCTAAACTTGCACGATGCCCCTTTCCTCTCCGATCGCCGTCGCGCGCAATGCCGCGTCGCCGCTGTCCTGGCTGCGCCGCTGGTGGCGCCGCCAGACGCCGGTACTGCAGGACGCGGTCGCCATGCTCGCGCCGCTGGCCGCCGTGCTGCTGTTCCTCGCGGCCATCGTCTCGGCCTTCTGGTACTTGCGGGCCGAGGAAGTGGAGCGGGTCCAGGAATCGGTAAAGCGCGACGTGGAATACGCCCAGCAGCGGGTGCGGCTGCGCCTTCTCGAACGGCAGGAGCAGTTGATGCGGCTGGCCCGCGACGCCTCCAACCGCGAAATCGACGCGGCTGAGTTCACCAGCCGGGCGGAGTCGCTGGTGAGCCAGTTCCCCGAGTTGCAGTCGGTCAGCTGGATCGACGACCGCCGGCGCTTCAAGGCCAGCTATGCGGCGCCGAGCGTCCACCCGGCGCTGCAGCATGCGGTCGGCGATGTGCTGCGTCCGGGCGACATCGAAAGCAACTATGCGCTGGCGCGCGAACTGCGCCAGCCGGTGTTCTCGCAGCCGCTGGCCGGCGGCGACCCGCCGCCGATGCTCGGGCTCTACATCCCGCTGTTCGACCAGGGGCTGTTCGCAGGCATGCTGATGGGCGAATTCTCGATCGACGGCCTGTTGCGCTACGGCATGCCTTCCGAGGTGTCGGCCCGCTATGCGGTCTCTCTGCTCGACGCCAAGGGCGGGCTGATCGCCGGCAACACGGTCGCCAGCCCGCGCGGCGCCGGCACCCGGCTGCTGCCCTGGACCGTGCGCACCAACGAATACGAAGTCCCGGTATCGCCGGTCGGCAACGCGCTGCTGCTGCGGGCGCAGGCCTACCGGACGTCGCAGGGCGTGGTCGGCAACGGCCTGTTCTGGCTGGTCGGGGCGCTCAGCGTGCTCACCAGCTGGATGCTGATCGGCACCTGGCGCCACACCCGCCGCCGGCTGCAGGCCCAGCAGGCGCTGGTGGCCGAGACCAATTTCCGCCGCGCCATGGAGAACTCCATGCTGACCGGCATGCGGGTGCTCGACCTCGAGGGCCGCATCACCTACGTCAACGCCGCCTTCTGCGCCATGACCGGCTGGAGCGAGAACGAGCTGGTCGGCCAGACGCCGCCCTTCCCCTACTGGCTCGAATCCGACCGCGAAGTCATGAACGAGCGGCTCGAGGAAGAGTTGCACGGCCGCGCCCTGCCCGGCGGCTTCCAGGTCCGGGTCAAGCGCCGCAACGGCAGCGTCTTCAATGCACGGCTCTATGTGTCGCCGCTGATCGACGCCCGCGGCCACCAGACCGGCTGGATGACCTCGATGACCGACATCACCGAGCCGACCCGGATCCGGGAGCAGCTGTCGGCTTCGTACGAGCGCTTCACGACGGTGCTGGAGGCGCTGGATGCCTCGGTGTCGGTGGCGCCGCTCGGCAGCGAGGAGCTGCTGTTCGCCAACAAGCTCTACCGGCTCTGGTTCGGCTCGAACACCGTAGGCCACCTGGGCATGGTGGCGCAGGCCGGCGTGCCGGCCACGCAGGCGCGCGACGAGGAGATGGACGACGTCGACTCCTTCGCCGGCCTGCCGATCGACCAGCTGACAACCGCCCAGCCGGCCAACAACGAGATCTTCGTGCCCGAACTGGGCAAGTGGCTGGAAGTGCGCTCGCGCTACCTGACCTGGGTCGACGGCCGGCTCGCGCAGCTGGTGATCGCCACCGACATCACGCCGCGGCGCGACGCCGAGGACCTGGCGGCGGCCCAGGCCGACCGCGCCCATGCCGCCAGCCGCCTCATCACGATGGGCGAGATGGCCTCCAGCGTGGCGCACGAACTCAACCAGCCGCTGACCGCGATCACCAACTACTGCAACGGGATGGTGTCGCGCATCAAGGGCCAGCAGATCGACTCGGAGGCCCTGCTGGCGGCGCTCGAGAAGACCTCCAAGCAGGCCCAGCGCGCCGGCCAGATCATCCAGCGGATCCGCTCCTTCGTGAAGCGCAGCGAGCCCAACCGCACGCCGGCCGAGGTCTCGACCATGGTCAGCGAGGCGGTCGAGCTGGCGGGCATCGAGTTGCGCCGGCGCAACGTGCGGCTCAACCACTACGTGGCGGCGCGGCTGCCGATCCTGCGGGTCGACCCGATCCTGATCGAGCAGGTGATGGTCAACCTGCTGAAGAACGCCGCCGAGTCGATCGACCTGGCCAACCGGCCGCTGGCGCGCCGCAGCGTCGAGCTGCGGGTGCTGCCCAAGAACATCGACGGCCAGCCGGCGGTCGAGTTTTCGGTCCAGGACACCGGCATGGGCCTGGCGCCCGAAGTCATGGACCGGCTCTACGAGGCCTTTTTCTCGACCAAGCCGGAAGGCATGGGGATCGGCCTCAACCTTTGCCGCACCATCGTCGAGTCCCACCGTGGCCGGATGCAGGCCGAGAACATCTACAATGGGCCGGATGTGGTCGGATGCCGTTTTTCCTTCTGGTTACCGGTGTTGGACGCTATCGATTCCGTAGCAAGCAACGAGGCGAAAGTACCTGCATGAGTTTGATTCCGAAGAAGGGCACTGTCTATGTCGTCGACGACGATGAAGCGGTTCGTGATTCGTTGCAATGGCTGCTCGAGGGCAAGGACTACCGGGTCCGCTGCTTCGATTCGGCCGAGTCCTTCCTGTCGCGCTACGACCCGCGCGAAGTGGCCTGCCTGATCGTCGACATCCGCATGGGCGGCATGTCCGGCATCGAGCTCCAAGACCGCCTGATCGAGCGCCGTTCGCCGCTGCCGATCGTGGTCATCACCGGCCACGGCGACGTGCCGATGGCGGTCGACTCGATGAAGAAGGGCGCGATGGACTTCATCCAGAAGCCCTTCAACGACGAGGCGCTGGTGGCCCTGGTCGAGCGCATGCTCGACCATGCCCGCGGCGCCTTCGCGCAGCACCAGCAGTCGGCCAGCCGCGACGCCCTGCTGTCCAAGCTGACCGGCCGCGAGGCGCAAGTGCTCGAGCGCATCGTCGCCGGGCGCCTCAACAAGCAGATCGCCGACGACCTCGGCATCAGCATCAAGACGGTGGAGGCGCACCGCGCCAACATCATGGAAAAGCTCAACGCCAACACCGTGGCCGACCTGCTCAAGATCGCCCTCGGGCAAGCGGCCACACCCGCCAAGGCCTAGCGACCTCCCGCCACCGATTGCAACTCCACGCCTGCGCAAGCGGGCGTTTCCATTTCTGAAGTTCGAAAAACGATGACAGCCCAACTGATTGACGGCAACCCGCTCTCCAAGACGCTGCGCGCCGAGGTCGCCACCCGCGCCGCAGCGCTCAAGGCCCGCGGCGTGGTGCCCGGCCTGGCGGTGGTGCTGGTCGGCGAAAACCCGGCCAGCCAGGTCTACGTGCGCAACAAGGTCAAGGCCTGCGAGGACAACGGCCTGCACTCGGTACTCGAAAAGCACCCGGCCGAGCTCAGTGAAGCCGACCTGCTGGCCCGGGTCGAGGCCCTCAACAACGACCCGGCCATCCACGGCATCCTGGTCCAGCTCCCCCTGCCGGCCCACATCGACGCCCAGAAGGTGATCGAGGCGATCGCGCCGGCCAAGGATGTCGACGGCTTCCACGTCGCCAGCGCGGGCGCCCTCATGACCGGCTCGCCCGGCTTCTGGCCCTGCACCCCCTACGGCTGCATGAAGATGCTCGAGTCGATCGGCTACGAGCTGCGCGGCAAGCACGCGGTGGTCATCGGCCGCAGCAACATCGTCGGCAAGCCGATGGCCCTGATGCTGCTGGCCAAGAGCGCCACCGTCACCATCTGCCACAGCGCGACTGCCGACCTGGGCGCCATGACCCGCCAGGCCGACTTGGTGGTGGCGGCGGTCGGGAAGCGCAACGTGCTCACGGCCGACATGGTCAAGCCCGGCGCCGTCGTCATCGACGTCGGCATGAACCGCAACGACGAAGGCAAGCTCTGCGGCGACGTCGATTTCGCCGGCGTGCGCGAGGTGGCCGGCTGGATCACACCAGTGCCGGGCGGCGTCGGCCCGATGACCATCACGATGCTGCTGGTGAACACGATCGAGGCCGCAGAACGCACCGCCGCCGCCAGCGCCACTTGAACTCGCGCCCCCCGTCCGCCATCTGAATCAGACCATGACCAATCCGCTCCTCGACTTCAACGACCTCCCGCTGTTCGACCAGATCAAGCCGGAGCATGTCGCACCGGCGGTCGACGCCCTGCTCGCCGGCGCCGAGTCGGCCTTGCAGGCGGTGACCGAGCCCGCCTTTCCGGCCGAGTGGACGGCCATTGCGAAGGTGCTGGACGTGGCGTCGGAGCGATTCAGCCGCGCCTGGGGCGCGGTCGGCCACCTCAACGCCGTGGCCGACACCCCCGAGCTGCGGGCGGCCTACAACGAGGCCATGCCGCGCGTCACCGCCTTCTGGACCCGCCTGGGTTCGGACGAGCGGCTGTACGCCAAGTACAAGGCCATCGACCCCGCGACCCTGAACCCCGAGCAGCGCCAGGCGCACCGCAACGCGATCCGCAACTTCGTGCTCGGCGGCGCCGAGCTGCAGGGCGAGGCCAAGGCCCGCTTTGCCGAGATCCAGGAACGCCAGGCCGAACTGAGCCAGAAGTTCAGCGAGAACGCGCTCGACGCCACCGACGCCTTTGCCTGGTACGCCGTCCTCGAAGACCTCGATGGCGTGCCCGAGGACGTCGTCAGCGCCGCCCGCGCCGCCGCCGAGGCCGAAGGCAAGGATGGCTACAAGCTCACGCTCAAGATGCCCTGCTACCTGCCGGTGATGCAGTTCGCCCGCAGCAGCGCGCTGCGCGAGCGGCTCTATCGCGCCTACGTCACGCGGGCCAGCGAATTCGGCGACCCGGCCTTCGACAACACGGCGCTGATCCGCGAGATCCTCGCGCTGCGCCAGGAAGAAGCCAAGCTCCTCGGCTACCCCAACTTCGGCGAACTCTCGATCGTGCCGAAGATGGCCGAATCGGCCGACCAGGTGATCAAGTTCCTGCGCGACCTCGCGGCCAAGGCCCGGCCCTACGGCGAGCGCGACCTGGCCGACCTGCGGGCCTTCGCCGCCGAGCACCTGGGCCTCGCCGATCCCCAGCCCTGGGACTGGACCTACGTCGGCGAGAAGCTCAAGGAAGCGCGCTACGCCTTCAGCGAGCAGGAGGTCAAGCAGTACTTGACGGCGCCCAAGGTGATGGCCGGCCTGTTCAAGATCGTCGAGACCCTGTTCGAGGTGTCGATCCAGCGCGACACGGCGCCGGTCTGGCACCCCAGCGTGGAGTTCTACCGCATCGAGCGCGCCGGCCAGAAGGTCGGCCAGTTCTACCTCGATCCCTCGGCCCGCGCCGCCAAGCGCGGCGGCGCCTGGATGGACGACGTCCGCGCCCGCTGGCTTCGCCCCGACACCGGCCGGCTGCAGACGCCGGTCGCCCAGCTGGTCTGCAACTTCGCCGAGGGCGTCGACGGCAAGCCGCCGCTGCTCACGCACGACGACGTCACCACCCTCTTCCACGAGTTCGGCCACGGCCTGCACCACATGCTGACCCGCATCGACGAACGCGACGTCTCCGGCATCAGCGGCGTCGAATGGGACGCGGTCGAGCTGCCGAGCCAGTTCATGGAGAACTTCTGCTGGGAATGGGACGTGCTCGCCCACATGACCTCGCACGTCGACACCGGCGCGCCGCTGCCGCGCCCCCTGTTCGACAAGATGACCGCGGCGAAGAACTTCCAGAGCGGCCTGCAGACCCTGCGCCAGATCGAGTTCTCGCTCTTCGACATGCTGCTGCACACCCGCTACGACGCCGCCACCGCCCAGCCGGGCGACGTGATGGCGCTGCTGGCCGAGGTGCGCCAGGAAGTCGCGGTGATGCCGGCGCCGGAATTCAGCCGCACGCCGAACACCTTCAGCCACATCTTCTCGGGCGGCTACGCGGCCGGCTACTACAGCTACAAGTGGGCCGAAGTGCTGAGCGCGGATGCCTACGCCGCCTTCGAGGAGACCGCGGGCGCCAATGGCGAGCCGAGCGTCGAAACCGGGCGCAAGTACCGCGAGGCGATCCTCGAAGCCGGCGGCAGCCGCAGCGCGATGGAGTCCTTCAAAGCTTTCCGGGGCCGCGAACCCCAACTCGATGCATTGTTGCGACACCAGGGCATGGCCGAGGCGCAGCCAGCCTGACATACTTCGTTACATTGGAATCCGGAAAGCACCAATGAAACTCCAGACTGCCTTCGCGGGCCTCACCTTGCTGCTGGTCGCCGGCGCTGCGCTGGCGCAGCCGGTCTACCGCAACGTCGACAAGAACGGCAAGGTCACGTTCTCCGACCAGCCACCGGGTGCCAACGCGCCGGCGGCGCCGGCCCGGGCCGGCAACAGCGTCGCGAGCGCGGGCGGCGGGCTGCCCTACGAGTTGCGGCAAGTGGTCCAGCGCTATCCGGTCACGCTCTACGCCAGCGAGGACTGCGGCCCTTGCGCCGCCGGCCGCTCGCTGCTGGTCACGCGCGGCGTGCCTTTCGACGAACGCACGGTCAAGTCCAACGAGGACGTGGCGGCGCTCCAGCGACTGAGCGGCCAGAGCTCGCTGCCGCTGCTGACGATCGGATCGCAGCAGCTCAAGGGCTTCGGTGACGCCGAGTGGTCGCAGTACCTGGATGCGGCCGGCTATCCCAAGAGCTCGCAATTGCCGGCCGGCTGGCGCAATGCTCCGGCCCAGCCGCTGGTGGCGCAGCAACCCGCGGCAGAGCCCGCGCCGGCCGCCGCGGCACCGGCGCCTTCGCCGGCGGCCGACCTGCCGGCTGCGGCCAGCGGCCCGACGCCGAGCAATCCGGCCGGAATCCGGTTCTAGCAGCCTCTGGAGTTCCCTCAGCCGAAGGTCATCGTGCGCACGCCCGAGGGCGTCGCCAGCAGGCAGACGCTGGCACGCTGGTGGGCGAACACGCCGACCTCGACCACGCCGGGCCACCGGTTCACCTCGTTCTCGAAGCCGAGCGGATCGGTGATCCGCAGGCCGGTCACGTCGACGATGTGCTGGCCGTTGTCGGTCACCAGCGGGGCGCCGTCCTTCTCGCGCACCTGCGCCAGGCCGCCCAGCCGCGAGAACTGCCGCATGATGCGCCGGGCCGCCATCGGGATGACTTCGACCGGCAGCGGGAAGGCGCCCAGCGTGTTCACCAGCTTGGAGGCATCGGCGATGCAGACGAAGCGCTTCGACTGCGCCGCCACGATCTTCTCGCGCGTGAGCGCGGCGCCGCCGCCCTTGATCATGTAGCCGCGGCCATCGATCTCGTCGGCCCCGTCGATGTAGACCGCCAGTTCGTCGACGGCATTGCTGTCGAACACCTCGATGCCCAAGGCCCGCAGCCGCTCGGTCGAGGCCACCGAACTCGACACCGCCCCCCGGATCTGGTCCTTGACGCCGGCCAGCGCCTCGATGAACTTGTTCACGGTCGAGCCGGTGCCGACGCCGATGATCTCGCCCTTGGGCACGTAGTCCAGCGCGGCGCGGCCGACCAGTGCCTTGAGTTCGTCCTGCGTCAGGACGGGAGCGGGTGCGGAGGAAGTCATCGGGGAGAATCCTGGGCTGATTGAAGTCTGAAGCCGAGAATTATCCGATGCTCCTGCCGTTGCCCTCCTCTCTTTACGCGCTTGCCCGCCCCTTCCTTTTCGGATTCGACGCCGAACGGGCTCACGAGCTGACCCTGGACGCGCTGGCGCGGACCCAGAACACGCCGCTGGCCTGCGCCTACGCGGCGCCGCGCGTGGCCGATCGGATCACCCTGGCGGGGCTGTCGTTCCCGAACCGGGTCGGCCTAGCGGCGGGCCTCGACAAGAACGCCCGCTGCATCGACGCCTTCGGCGCCATGGGCTTCGGCTTCGTCGAAGTCGGGACGGTCACGCCCAAGCCGCAGCCGGGCAATGCGAAGCCGCGGATCTTTCGCCTGCCGCAGCGCGACGCGCTCATCAACCGTCTCGGCTTCAACAACGAAGGCCTCGAGGCCTTCATCGCCAACGTGCAGCGGGCCCGCTTCCGGCGCGACACATCGAGGCCGCCGATGCTGCTGGGGCTCAACATCGGCAAGAACGCCGCCACCCCGATCGAGCGCGCGGTCGACGACTACCTGGTCTGCCTCGATGGGGTCTACCCGCACGCCGACTATGTCGCGATCAACATCTCGAGCCCCAACACCGCCAACCTGCGCTCGCTGCAAAGCGACGAGGCACTCGACGGCCTGCTCGGTGCCGTGGCCGACAAGCGCGAAGCGCTGGCGGCGCGCCAGGGCAAGCGGGTGCCACTGTTCGTGAAAATTGCGCCCGACCTCGACGAGGCGCAGGTCAAGGTGATCGCCGCGACGCTGCTGCGCCACCGGATGGACGGCGTCATCGCCACCAACACCACGCTGGCACGCGACGCCGTGGCGGGCCTGCCCCATGCCGAGGAAGCCGGCGGCCTGTCGGGTGCACCCGTGCGCGAAGCCAGCAACCGGGTGATCGGCCAACTGCGCGCGACGCTCGGCAAGGGCTTTCCGATCATCGGCGCAGGCGGCGTGCTGAGCGCGGCGGACGCCCTGGCCAAGGTCGAGGCCGGCGCCGACCTGGTGCAGATCTACACCGGGCTCATCTACCGCGGCCCGGCGCTGGTGCGCCAGGCCGCCCAGGCCCTGCGCGCAAGCAAAGGCTGAGACGCGCGGGACAGATCGAGCCCGCCCAGGCTTCAGCCGCGCATCCGCCAGAGCACCGGGGCGATCACCGTCGCCCATCGGACCAGGCGACGCGGACCCAGCACGGCGATCACCGTGGCGGTCGCAACCCCGGTGGCGATCGGATGTTCGCGCGCGATGCGCAGAGCCGCGGCCGAGGCGGTTTCGGGCTGGCTCGGCGCTTCGCCGGCGCCGCTGGCGGCCGCCTCGAGCGTGGCGATGCGCTCGCGCTGGCRCTCGATACGGGCCAGCAACTGCTCGCTGGTGAGCGAAAGCGCTTGCGCGTCATCTTCGTCCTGATCGGCACCGAAGCGGTGGTGGAACCAGTCCAGATCGCGTTCGAAGGTCAGGCGCGCCGAATCGAGGGCCGAGGACTTGCGCAGCGTGCCCATGAGCAGCAGCACGGCCGCGATCCAGAGCCCACCCCACGCCAGCGCCAGCACCCAGGCCACCGTGGCGCGATACGGCGTGTCCCAGAAATGCACCACGATCGCCACCGACAGCAACGCGATGACGACGGTGGTCAGCCCGGCGACCGCCACCCCGAGGCCGAGCATCAGCCGCAGGCGCTGCTTCTCCTCGTCCCAGGCCAGCCGCAGGAGTTGGGCGCGATCACTGGCGGCCAGCGCCCCTTCACCGGCCAGGATGCGCAGGCGCCGCAGGCGGGACTTGATTCCGAACAGGGCGCTGAGGCTCATCCTCCGAACTCCGCCGCGCCCCTGGGGCGTTGATCAGCGGCGCCCAAGCAGCAGGCCCACCAGCACACCCACGGCCAGCGCGGCGCCGGCAATTTGCCACGGTTCGTCATGCGCGTAGGCATTGGCCGTATTGGCGGCTTCACGGGCCTTCTGCGCGGCGATGCGGCTCTTCTCGGCCGCCAGTTCGCGCGCGATCGCCAGCTTGCTGTCGATGCGCTGGCGCAGTGCCTTGATGTGCGGCACGGAATCGAGGTCCTTGCTGGCGAGCACGCCGCGCACGTCGCTGGCGATGTCTTCGGCCACGGCGTTGGCCGCGGCTTCGAGGTTGGTGGAAGCAGTCATCGAAAAAGGTCCTCCTCATTCACGCCGGCACCGCGCCGGCGACACCGCGCCGACAAAACGGCACGCCGTTCCATGGTACATGCCCGCGCGGCTCTACGACAGCAGATCACCGACGAAGCGGCCGATCGCCAGGCTGCTGGTGAGCCCCGGCGACTCGATCCCGAACAGGTTGACCAGCCCGGGCACGCCGTGCGCCGCCGGGCCCTGGATCATGAAGTCGGCCGCGGCGTCCCCGGGGCCGGATATCTTGGGCCGAATGCCGGCATAGCCCGGCACCAGCGCGCCGTCCGGCAGCGCCGGCCAGTACTTGCGTACCTCGGCATAGAAGCCCTCGCCGCGCGCCGGGTCCACCACCAGGTCGTCGGGCGATGCCACCCACTGCACGTCCGGGCCGAACTTGGCCTGGCCGCCGAGATCGAGGGTCAGGTGCACGCCCAGTCCCGCGGCCTCGGGCACCGGATAGATCAGGCGGCTGAACGGCGCCCGGCCGGCGAGCGTGAAATAGCTGCCCTTGGCGAACCAGGCCCCCGGCACCGCGGCCGCAGGCAGGCCGTCGAACTGCCGGGCCAGCAGCGGCGCGGCCAGACCGGCCGCATTGACCACGCTGTTGCAGCGCAGGGCCGTGCCGTCGGAAGCCTTCAGCACGATGCCGGCGCCGCCGCACTCGGCGCCGACGACACCGGACTTCAGCGCCAGCACGCCGCCGGCATGCTCGAGGTCGCCCTGCAGGCTCAGCATCAGCGCGTGGCTGTCGACGATGCCGGTGCTCGGCGAATGGAGGGCCGCCAGGCATTCGAGCGCCGGCTCCATCGCCCTGGCCTGCGTGCGCGAGAGCAGCACGAGATCGTCGACGCCGTTGGCGCGCGCCTTGGCGGCGATCGCCTCGAGCTGCCCGACCTGCGCTTCGCTAGTGGCGACGATCAGCTTGCCGCAGCGCCGATGCGGAAGCCCGCGGTCTTCGGCGTACGCGTACAGACGCTGCTTGCCCTCGACGCACAACTGCGCCTTCAGGGAGCCCTGGGGATAGTAGATGCCGGCGTGGATCACCTCGCTGTTGCGCGAACTGGTGCCGGTGCCGATCGCGCCCTCGGATTCGAGCACGATGACCTCGCGTCCCTGCAAGGCCAGCGCGCGCGCCACGGCCAGACCCACCACGCCGGCGCCGATGACGGCGCAATCGAATTCGTCCATACGCCAAGCTTAGCGCGCGGGATGCCGACGATGAAAAAAGTGATTGGTGGGCGGTGGAGGCTTCGAACCTCCGACCCCAGCAGTGTGAATGCTGTGCTCTACCCCTGAGCTAACCGCCCCCGGTACACGGCGTCAGAGTGAATCTGGCCGCACACCTTTAGGTATCTTTTTGGATACCTTCTGGATGTCTTTCGCACCGTGCGATGCGAAGCCTGCGATTATGCCACAGCTTTTTCGGCCGTCTGGCGAAAAAGCGTTCGGCCGTTGCTGGACTTGTCGAGCTGCACCAAAACCTCTTCGTGGGCGGCGAGTTCGTGCTCGGTCGCGACCAGCACCGGCAGCTCGAAGGCGCTCAGGTCGATCGTCACCACCGCACCGTGCGCGGGCTCGTTCGACGCGACGTCGATCAGCAGCGCATCCTGTCCGCGTGTGAGGTTGATGTAGACGTCGGCCAGCAGCTGGGCGTCGAGCTTGGCGCCGTGGAAGGTGCGGTTCGACCGGTCGACCCCGAAGCGATCGCACAGCGCATCGAGCGAGTTGCGCTTGCCCGGATAGACCGCCTTGGCCATGGCGAGCGTGTCGGTCACCTCGCCGACGAAGCTGGCGAGCGGCGGCAGGCCGGCGAGTTCGAGTTCCTTGTTGAGGAAGCCGACGTCGAAGGCCGCGTTGTGGATGATCAGCTCGGCGTCGCGCAGGTAGTCGACGACATCCTGCGCCAAGGTCGCGAACTTCGGCTTGTCGCGCAGGAAATCGGTGGTCAGGCCGTGCACCTTCAGCGCGTCCTCGTGGCTCTCGCGCTCGGGATTGAAGTAGATGTGCAGGTCGTTGCCGGTCAGCTTGCGATTGAACAGCTCCACGCATCCCAGTTCAATGATGCGGTCGCCGTTCTCGGCCGACAGGCCGGTGGTCTCGGTGTCTAGAACGATGAGCCTGGACATCAGTGGTTTTCTTTGGCGTGGTTGATCGAGTACTTCGGGATCTCGACCGTCAAGTCGGTCTGGGCGAGTATCGCCTGGCAGCTCAGGCGCGATTGCGGCTCCAGACCCCAGGCGCGGTCGAGCAGGTCTTCTTCGCCCTCTTCCGCCTCGTTCAGCGACTCGATGCCCTTGCGGACGATCACGTGGCAAGTGGTGCAGGCGCAGCTCATCTCGCAGGCATGCTCGATGTTGATGTGGTTCTCCAGCATGGCCTCGCAGATCGAGGTGCCGGCCGGCGCCGTGATCTCGGCGCCTTGCGGGCAGTACTCGGAATGGGGAAGGATCTTGATCGTGGGCATGTTCTAGAGGGATTCGATCTGTCGGCCGGAGAGCGCACGCGCGATGCCGGCATTCATTCGAGCGGCCGCGAAGGCTTCGGTGCCGTCGGCCAGCGCCTTGGTGGCGGCCTCGACCACGGCAGCATCGTCGGCCGAGCGCGCACTGCGCAGCGCGGCCATCAGCTGCTCGATCGCGGCGTGCTCCTCGGCCGACAGCAGCGAGGCGTCGGCGTCCAGCGCGCTCTGCGTCGCCATCAGCATGCGGTCGGCATCGACGCGTGCCTCGACCAGCGCGCGGGCCTGCATGTCCTGCTGCGCGGTCGCGAAGCTGTCCTTCAGCATGGCCGCGATCTGTTCGTCCGACAGCCCGTAGGAAGGCTTGACCGCGACGCTGGCCTCGACGCCGCTGCCCTGCTCCTTCGCGCTCACGCTGAGCAGGCCGTCGGCATCGACGGTGAAGGTGACCCGGATGCGCGCCGCGCCGGCGGCCATCGGCGGGATGCCGCGCAGCTCGAAGCGCGCCAGGCTGCGGCAGTCGGCGACCAGGTCGCGCTCGCCCTGCACCACGTGCAGCGCCAGCGCCGTCTGGCCGTCCTTGTAGGTGGTGAAGTCCTGCGCCATCGCGGTCGGGATGGTCTGGTTGCGCGGCACGATCCGCTCGACCAGGCCGCCCATGGTCTCGATGCCGAGCGAAAGCGGAATCACGTCGAGCAGCAGCAGGTCGTCGGCGCCGCCGTTGCCGGCCAGCTGGTTGGCCTGGATCGCGGCGCCCAGCGCCACGACCTGGTCCGGGTCCAGGTTGGTCAGCGGCTCGCGGCCGAGGCAATCGGCCACCGCACGGCGGACCTGCGGCATGCGCGTGGCGCCGCCGACCAGCACGATGCCCTGCAGTTCGCCGGGCGCCAGCCGTGCATCGCGCAGCACGCGCCGAACGGCCGCGATGGTGCGCGCGGTCAGCGCGGCGGTGGCAGCTTCGAACTGCTCGCGCGACACGTCGACCCGGATGTCGCCATCCGCCAAGTGGGCAACGAAAAGCGCGGATGGCGCCTCCGAGAGGGCCTCCTTGGTGGTCCGGGCGGCGACCAGCAGGGCCGCCCGATCGGCGTCGCTGTGCGCCTCGAGGCCGCACTGCGACAGCACGAGGCCGGCCAGTGCATGGTCGTAGTCGTCGCCGCCCAGCGCCGAATCGCCGCCGGTGGCGATGACTTCGAACACGCCTTGCGTGAGCCGCAGGATCGAGATGTCGAAGGTGCCGCCGCCGAGGTCATAGACGGCGTAGACGCCTTCGCTGGCATTGTCCAGCCCGTAGGCGATCGCAGCCGCGGTCGGCTCGCTGATGAGCCGCAGGACGTGGAGGCCGGCAAGCTGCGCCGCATCCTTGGTGGCCTGGCGCTGGCCTTCGTCGAAGTAGGCCGGCACCGTGATCACGGCGCCATGGAGGTCGTCGTCGAAGGTGTCCTCGGCCCGGTAGCGCAGGGTCGCCAGGATCTCGGCGCTGACTTCGGTCGGCGACTTCTCGCCGGCCGCCGTCTGGACCTTGACCATCCCGCCGTCGCCCGCCAGGTGGTAGGCCATCGCCTCGCGGTTGGCGATGTCCGCCAGGCCGCGGCCCATCAGCCGCTTGACCGAGGTGATGACGTTGGACGGATCGCTCGCCCGCGCCGCCAGCGCGTCGAAGCCGATCTGCCGGCGCTCGGCGTCGACGTAGCGCACGGCGGAGGGCAGCAGCACGCGGCCTTCGGCGTCGGGCAGGCATTCGGCGACGCCGTTGCGGACCGCCGCGACGAGCGAATGGGTGGTGCCGAGGTCGATGCCGACCGCGATGCGACGCTGGTGCGGATCGGGCGCCTGGCCCGGTTCTGAAATCTGGAGCAATGCCATCGCGCTATTTTCTCTATTGGTCGACCTTGGCCTCGATGTCCTCGGCAAAGCGCTCGATGAACATGAGGGCTCTCACTTGGCGTGCCGCTTCTGCGTAGTCGCCCTTCTCGTCGATCAGCCAGTCGAGAGAAGACAGCGCGCGCGCGCGGGCCGCTTCGACTTCCGCGCGCAGCTTCTCGAACGCGGCCGCATCCTGGGCGTCGTCGAGCTCCTCGCGCCACGCCATCTGCTGCATCAGGAAGGCGGCCGGCATCGCCGTGTTGGTCTCGGCCTGGATCGGCGCGCCGTTCAGCTGGCACAGGTAGGTGGCCCGCTTGATCGGATTCTTGAGCCGCTGGTAGGCCTCGTTGATGCGCACCGACCACTGCATCGCCAGCCGCTGCGCCGCGCCGCCCTGCGCCGCGAAGCGGTCGGGGTGGGCCTCGCRCTGCAGTTCCTTCCAGCGGGCGTCGAGCGCGCCGCGGTCCTGCGCGAAGGTGGCAGGCACGCCGAAAAGCACGAAATCGGTGTCGTTTAGGTTCATAAGGCTGGGCGCCGGGCCGCCCCAAGGCCAGCCTGCGCCCCCTCGGGGGGCAGAGAGGACACGAAGTGCCGATCGTGGAGGCTCATCTCGTTAAAAAGCCGCCGACACATGGCTGTGGGCGGCTTGGGTGCATCGCACGCGGGGGCTCAGATGCGAAAACTCTCGCCGCAGCCGCAACGGTCGCGTTCGTTCGGGTTGTTGAACTTGAAGCCCTCGTTGAGGCCCTCGCGCACGAAGTCGAGCTGCGTGCCGTCGATATAGGCCAGGCTCTTCGGGTCGACCAGCACCTTGATGCCATGGTCCTCGAACACCACGTCTTCGGGCGCGAATTCGTCCACGTACTCGAGCTTGTAGGCCAGGCCCGAGCAGCCGGTGGTCTTGACGCCCAGCCGCACGCCCACGCCCTTGCCTCGTTTGCCGAGGTAGCGGGAGACGTGGCGCGCGGCCGATTCGGTCAGGGTCACAGCCATGTCAGTGAACGGATTCCGCCGCCGCGGCCGCGACGCCGTGTTTGGCCTTGTAGTCGCTGACAGCCGCCTTGATCGCGTCTTCGGCCAGGATCGAGCAGTGGATCTTGACCGGCGGCAGCGCCAGTTCTTCGGCGATCTGCGAATTCTTGAGCGCCGCCGCTTCGTCGAGCGTCTTGCCCTTGACCCACTCGGTCACGAGCGACGACGAGGCGATCGCCGAGCCGCAGCCGTAGGTCTTGAAGCGCGCGTCTTCGATCACGCCGGTCTCGGGGTTGACCTTGATCTGCAGCTTCATGACGTCGCCGCAGGCCGGCGCGCCGACCATGCCGGTGCCGACCGAGTCGTCGCCCTTTTCGAAGGAGCCGACGTTGCGGGGATTTTCGTAGTGGTCAATGACCTTGGATGAGTAAGCCATGGGGTACCTCTTTGAATTTTCAGTGAGCCGACCACTGGATCGTGCTGATGTCGATGCCGTCCTTGAACATCTCCCACAGCGGGCTGAGTTCGCGCAGCTTGGCGACGTTGTGCCTGATGGTCGAGATCGCGTAGTCGATTTCTTCTTCGGTCGTGAAACGGCCGATGGYCATGCGCAGGCTGCTGTGGGCCAGTTCGTCGCTGCGGCCGAGTGCACGCAGCACGTAGCTGGGCTCCAGGCTGGCCGACGTGCAGGCCGAGCCGCTGGACACCGCCAGGCCCTTGATGCCCATGATCAGCGACTCGCCTTCGACGTAGTTGAAGCTGATGTTCAGGTTGTGCGGCACCCGGTGTTCGAGATTGCCGTTGATGAAGACCTGCTCGACGTCCTTCAGGCCGTCGAGCAGCCGCTTCTGCAGCGCGGTGGCCTTGGCGATGTCTTCCTTCATCTCGAGCTTGGCCAGGCGGAAAGCCTCGCCCATGCCGACGATCTGGTGCGTCGGCAGGGTGCCCGAGCGCATGCCGCGCTCGTGGCCGCCGCCGTGCATCTGGGCCTCGAGCCGCACGCGCGGCTTGCGCCGCACGTACAGCGCGCCGATGCCCTTGGGGCCGTAGGTCTTGTGCGAAGCCAGGCTCATGAGGTCGATCGGCAGCGTCTTGACGTCGATCTCGACCTTGCCCGTGGCCTGCGCCGCGTCGACGTGGAAGATCACGCCCTTCTCGCGGCAGATGTTGCCCAGCGCGACCACGTCCTGGATCACGCCGATCTCGTTGTTGACGAACATCACGCTCGCCAGGATGGTGTCGGGACGGATCGCGGCCTTGAACGCCTCGAGGTCGAGCAGGCCGTCTTCCTGGACGTCCAGGTAAGTCACTTCGAAGCCCTGGCGCTCGAGTTCGCGCATCGTGTCGAGCACCGCCTTGTGCTCGGTCTTGACCGTGATGAGGTGCTTGCCCTTGCCCTTGTAGAAATGCGCCGCGCCCTTCAGGGCGAGGTTGTTCGACTCGGTGGCGCCGGAGGTCCAGACGATCTCGCGCGGATCGGCACCGATCAGGTCGGCCACCTCGCCACGCGCCTTTTCGACGGCCTCCTCGGCCTCCCAGCCCCAGGCGTGGCTGCGCGACGCCGGATTGCCGAAATGCTCGCGCAACCAGGGAATCATGGCGTCGACGACGCGCGGATCCACTGGCGTGGTGGCGCCGTAGTCGAGGTAGATGGGGAAATGGGGGGTGACGTCCATGGCTGGCTCAGGCTGGCGTGGGGTTGATCGTTGTGTGTGGTGTTTCAACCGAGGCGCCCGAAGGCGCCGCCGGATCAGGATTTGGCGAAGGCGTTGCCCAGTGCGAACACCGAGTTCGGTGCATTGACGCGGATCGGCTTGACCACCGGCTGGGCCGAGATCGCCCGCTTGACGGCCGGCTTGTTCTCGATCTGCACGCCCTTGGCGATCTGGTCGTCGACCAGCTTCTGCAAGGTGACGGAGTCGAGGAACTCGACCATCCGCTGGTTCAGCGAAGCCCACAGTTCGTGCGTCATGCAGCGTCCGGCCTCGCCGAGGCAGTTTTCCTTGCCGCCGCATTGGGTGGCGTCGATCGGCTCGTCGACCGAGACGATGATGTCGGCCACCGTGATGTCGGCCGCCTTGCGGCCGAGCGAATAGCCGCCGCCGGGGCCGCGGGTGGACTCCACCAGTTCATGGCGGCGCAGCTTGCCGAACAGCTGCTCCAGATAGGACAGCGAAATCTGCTGCCGTTGGCTGATCGCGGCCAGCGTGACCGGACCGGTGTTCTGGCGCAGTGCCAGATCGATCATGGCCGTAACCGCAAAGCGGCCTTTGGTAGTGAGACGCATCGCAAGCTCCTTGAGTGCTTACCGTGGAAAGGACACCGAACCCCCGGGGCTGCGGTGACGTCGTCTCCGCCCTGCACGACCCGGGTCCGATCGGTGAACCGAAAGGTTGGAGTCGCCCTTCATCGCGAAGTTCTTTTGTTCTTGAGTATTTCGGTCAAGTATAGCAGAAGCCCCTGCGGGCTGCTGGGGTAAACCCGGTGGCGGCCGGGGAGACCTGGTCAGTTGGGGACAGAGCAAAAACTGCTTCGCAGTTTGTTGGTCTGTCCCGCAAGGTCTCAGAGGGCAATGTTGTCGTGCCCGGAAGCCCCGAAAGCCTGCTCCCGGAGTTCCGCCAGCTGGTCGCGCACCCTCGCCGCCTTCTCGAACTCGAGGTTTCGGGCGTGCTCCAGCATGAGCTTCTCGAGCCGCTTGATCTCGCGCGCCACGTCCTTTTCGGACATGTCCTCGACCTTGGCGCGCTCCAGTTCGCGCTTGGCCGCCTCCTTGCCCGATTTCTCGCTGTAGACGCCGTCGATCAGGTCGCGCACCTGTTTCACGATGCTGCGCGGCGTGATGCCGTGGGCCTCGTTGTAGGCGATCTGGCGGGCCCGGCGCCGCTCGGTCTCGCCGATCGCCTTCTTCATCGAATCCGTCATCCGGTCGGCGTACAGGATCGCCTTGCCGTTCAGGTTGCGCGCGGCGCGGCCGATGGTCTGGATCAGGGAGCGCTCAGCGCGCAGGAAGCCTTCCTTGTCGGCATCGAGGATCGCCACCAGCGAGACCTCGGGGATGTCCAGGCCTTCGCGCAGCAGGTTGATGCCGACCAGCACGTCGAAGCTGCCCAATCGGAGGTCGCGCAGGATCTCGACCCGCTCGACCGTGTCGATGTCGCTGTGCAGGTAGCGCACCTTGACGCCGTTGTCGCTCAGGTAGTCGGTCAGCTGCTCGGCCATGCGCTTGGTCAAGGTGGTGATCAGCACCCGCTCGTTCTTGTCGACCCGCAGGCGGATCTCCTGCAGCACGTCGTCGACCTGGTGGGTGGCGGGGCGGACCTCGACCTCGGGGTCGATCAGGCCGGTGGGGCGCACCAGTTGCTCCACCACGTTGCCGGCGTTGTCTTTCTCGTACTGCGCCGGGGTGGCCGAGACGAAGATGCACTGCCGCATCCGGGTCTCGAACTCCTCGAACTTGAGGGGGCGGTTGTCCAGCGCCGACGGCAGCCGGAAGCCGTACTCGACCAGCGTGGTCTTGCGCGCCCGGTCGCCGTTGTACATGCCGCCAAGCTGGCCGATCATCTGGTGGCTCTCGTCGAGGAACATCAGGGCGTCCTTCGGCAGGTAGTCGGTCAGCGTGGCCGGCGGCTCGCCGGGCGCGGCGCCCGAGAGATGCCGGGTGTAGTTCTCGATCCCCTTGCAGTGCCCGATCTCGGCCAGCATCTCGAGGTCGAAACGGGTGCGCTGCTCGATGCGCTGCGCCTCCACCAGCTTGCCCTCGGCGACGAAGAACTTGAGCCGCTCGTCGAGCTCGAGCTTGATGGTCTCGACCGCGCTGAGCACCTTGTCGCGCGGCGTCACGTAGTGGCTCGACGGATAGACCGTGAAGCGCGGGATCTTCTGCCGGATACGGCCGGTGAGCGGGTCGAACAGCTGCAGCGACTCGATCTCGTCGTCGAACAGCTCGATGCGGATCGCCAGTTCGCTGTGCTCGGCCGGGAAGACGTCGATGGTGTCGCCGCGCACCCGGAAGGTGCCGCGCGAGAAATCCTGCTCGTTGCGCGTGTACTGCATGCGGATCAGCCGGCCGATCACGTCGCGCTGACCGATCTTGTCGCCCTGGCGCATGATGAAGCGCATCTGCGTGTAGTCCTCGGGCGTGCCGATGCCGTAGATCGCGCTCACGGTCGCCACGATGACCGTGTCGCGCCGCTCCAGCACGCTCTTGGTGGCCGACAGCCGCATCTGCTCGATGTGCTCGTTGATCGAGCTGTCCTTCTCGATGAACAGGTCGCGCTGGGGCACATAGGCCTCGGGCTGGTAGTAGTCGTAGTAGCTGACGAAGTACTCGACCGCGTTTTTCGGGAAGAACTCGCGGAATTCGCTGTAGAGCTGCGCCGCCAGGGTCTTGTTGGGCGCGAAGACGATCGCCGGGCGGCCCAGGCGGGCGATCACGTTGGCCATGGTGAAGGTCTTGCCGGAACCGGTCACGCCCAGCAGGGTCTGGAACACCTCGCCGTCCTGCACGCCCTCGACCAGCCCCGCGATCGCCTTCGGCTGGTCGCCGGCCGGCGGATAGGGCTGGAAAAGCTCGAACGGCGACCCGGGAAAGCTGACGAATTCGCCCGGCTTGTGCGGCCCCACCGGGTCGGCATGTTGCGGTTCGGGAATGACTTCTGAGGTTTCTGGCATGGCGTGGACGGCTGAAGCTGGTGGCGTGGCCGGTAAAATTCAAGCTGACCGGGCAGCGTAACGCAGGACCCGGCTTCACGTGAACCGCTCATCCAAAGGACTTTCCATGTCAATGTTCACCGCCGTCGAAATGGCGCCTCGCGACCCGATCCTGGGCCTCAACGAGCAATACGCAGCCGACGGCAATCCGAAAAAGGTCAATCTCGGCGTGGGCGTGTACTACGACGACAACGGCAAGCTGCCGCTCCTGAAGTGCGTGCAGGCCGCGGAAGAAGACATGATGAAGGCGCCCAGCGCCCGCGGCTACCTGCCGATCGACGGCATCGCCGCCTACGACAATGCGGTCAAGGGCCTGGTTTTCGGCGCCGACAGCGAACCCGTGAAATCCGGCCGCGTCGCCACCATCCAGGCCATCGGCGGCACCGGCGGCCTGAAGGTCGGCGCCGACTTCCTCAAGAAGCTGTCGCCCGAGGCCAAGGTGCTGATCAGCGACCCGAGCTGGGAAAACCACCGCGCGCTGTTCACCAACGCCGGTTTCACGGTCGAGAGCTACCCCTACTACGACGCCGCCAAGCGCGGCATCGACTTCGAAGGCATGCTGGCGGCGCTCAAGGCAGCGCCGGCCGGCACCATCGTCGTGCTGCACGCCTGCTGCCACAACCCGACCGGCTACGACATCACGCCCGCGCAGTGGGACCAGGTCATCGCTGCGGTCAAGGCCGGCGGCCTGACCCCCTTCCTCGACATGGCCTACCAGGGCTTCGGCCACGGCATCCAGGAAGACGGCGCCGTGATCGGCAAGTTCGTCCAGGCCGGCCTGACCTTCTTCGTCTCGACCTCCTTCTCGAAGAGCTTCAGCCTGTACGGCGAGCGCGTGGGCGCCCTGTCGGTGCTGTGCGAGAACAAGGAAGAGGCCGCCCGCGTGCTGTCGCAGCTCAAGATCGCGATCCGCACCAACTACAGCAACCCGCCGATCCACGGCGGCGCGGTGGTGGCGGCCGTCCTCAACGACCCGGCACGGCGCGCCGTCTGGGAGGCCGAACTGGCCGAAATGCGCGTGCGAATCAAGGCCATGCGCCAGAAGCTGGTCGACGGCCTGAAGGCCGCCGGCGTGAAGCAGGACATGGGCTTCATCACCTCGCAGATCGGGATGTTCAGCTATTCGGGCCTGACCAAGGACCAGATGGTGCGCCTGCGCGAGGAGTTCGGGGTCTACGGCACCGACACCGGCCGGATGTGCGTGGCGGCGCTCAACAGCAAGAACATCGACTACGTCTGCGAGAGCATCGCCAAGGTGCTCTGACGGCGGTTCCGGCCGTTCGTGGCGCCCTGCCGGCGCCGTTGCCGTGAAGATGTCACACAGGCGCCCCCGAGTGGGGCGCCCCCTCTATTTTGGAGGGGGAGCTGCTGATATATTGCATTGCAACAACTTTCAGGCTCCCGATGCTTTACCAACTCTACGAAGCGCAGCGCTCCCTCATGGAGCCGTTCGCCGACTTCGCACAGGCCGCTTCCAAACTCTACGGCCAAAGCGCGGCATTCGGACAGGCGCCGCTGGCACAGCGCATCGCGGCCGGCTACGACCTCCTGTACCGACTGGGCAAGGACTACGAAAAGCCGGAATTCGGCATCAAGACCGTCAAGGTCGATGGCCACGACGTGGTGATCCATGAAAGCGTCGAACTCGAGAAGCCGTTCTGCAAGCTGCGCCGCTTCAAGCGCTTCACCGACCAGCCGGAAACCCTGAAGACGCTCAAGAGCCAGCCGGTGGTGCTGGTGGTGGCGCCGCTGTCGGGCCACTATGCGACCTTGCTGCGCGACACGGTGCGCGCCCTGCTGCAGGGCCACAAGGTCTACATCACCGACTGGACCAACGCCCGGCTGGTGCCGCTGTCCGAAGGCAAGTTCCGTCTCGACGACTACGTCAACTACGTCGAGGAGTTCATCCGCTACCTGCAGACCGAATACGGCAACTGCCATGTCATCAGCGTCTGCCAGCCGACGGTGCCGGTGCTGGCGGCGGTGTCGCTGATGGCCAGCCGCGGCGAGCAGATTCCGCTGTCGATGACCATGATGGGCGGTCCGATCGACGCCCGCAAGTCGCCGACCGCGGTCAACAACCTGGCGATGAACAAGAGCTTCGAGTGGTTCGAAAACAACGTCATCTACCGCGTGCCGGACGGCTTCCCGGGTACCGGACGCCGCGTCTATCCGGGCTTCCTGCAGCACACCGGCTTCGTCGCGATGAACCCGGAAAACCATGCCAGCAGCCACTACGACTACTTCAAGAACCTGATCAAGGGCGATGACGCGAGCGCCGAGGCGCACCGCAAGTTCTACGACGAGTACAACGCCGTGCTCGACATGGACGCCGACTACTACCTGGACACCATCCGCACCGTGTTCCAGCAGTTCGACCTGGTGAACGGCACCTGGCAGGTGACCAACCCCCAGGGCGAGCGCGAACTGGTGCGCCCGCAGGACATTCGAGGCATCGGCCTCTTGACGATCGAAGGCGAGCTGGACGACATCTCGGGCTCCGGCCAGACGCGCGCGGCGCACGACCTCTGCACCGGCGTCATCGACAGCGAGCAGCACCACTACGAGGTCAAGGGCGCGGGCCACTACGGCATCTTCAGCGGTCGCCGCTGGCGCGAACTGGTCTACCCTGAAGTCCAGGCCTTCATTGCCCAGCACGACAAGCCCCAGAAGCGCGCGGGGCCGCCGGTGCCGGTCGCCGAAGACATGGTGCGGCCGGCAACGGCAAGGAAGGCGACGCGCAGCGCCGAGCCCGCCACCGCCGCAGCACGCAAGAAGGCGCCCGCCACGCAGACGAAGCGGGTGGCGCGCAAATCCGCCTGAGGCCGTGAACCCGCGCGCTGCCGCCCTGCTGGCCGCCCTGCCGCAGACGCAGTGCACCCGTTGCGGCTACCCCGACTGCGCCGGCTACGCCGAAGCCATCGCGGCCGGCCAGGCCGACATCAACCAATGCCCGCCCGGAGGCGCCGAGGGCGTGCAGCGGCTGTCCGCCCTGACCGGCCGGCCCGCCCGGGCCCTCGACCCGCAGTTCGGCATCGAGCTGCCGCGCACCCTGGCGGTCATCGACGAGGCCTGGTGCATCGGCTGCACACTGTGCCTCGATGCCTGCCCCACCGATGCCATCGTCGGCATCCACAAGCGCATGCACACCGTCATCGACGCCCATTGCACGGGCTGCGAGCTGTGCATTCCCGCCTGCCCGGTCGACTGCATCTCGCTGGAGACGGTCACGCCGGGCCGCACCGGATGGCAGGCCTGGTCGCAGACGCAGGCCGACCACGCGCGTGCGCGCTACGCGTCGCACGCCGCCCGGCAGCCCTCAGGCGCGGCTTCGGCCGTGCCTCAGAGCGAGGCGCCGGCCGCGGCACCCGAGGCGGCCGACCGCAAGCGCTCGATCATCGAGGCAGCGCTGGCGCGGGCCCGTGCCGCCGCCAGCCAGCGCCGCGCGCCATGAGCCTCGACACCCTGCTGCTCTACGCGCTGGCCTCTGTCGCGCTCGCCATCACGCCGGGGCCGACCATGCTGCTGGCGCTCTCCAACGGCATCTCGGGCGGCATGCGCGCGGCCGCCTGGGGCATCGCCGGGGCGTCGATCGGCAGTTGCGTCGTGATCACGACGGTGGCGCTGGGACTGGGCTCGCTGCTGGCGGCGTCCGAATGGCTCTTCAATGCGATTCGCGTCGCCGGCGTGCTCTACCTGGTCTGGCTCGGCGTCAAGCTCTGGCGCACGCCGCCGGCGGATGTCGGCGCGGCGCTGGCCGTGTCGGCGGACCCGCCGCTGCGCGGCCGGCTGGCGCTGCTGCGCAGCCTGGCGGTGGCGCTGTCGAATCCGAAGTCGCTGCTTTTCTTCGCGGCCTTCCTGCCTCAGTTCGTCGACATCGCCCATCCGCAGGGGCCCCAGTACCTGGTGCTGGGCGTCATCTTCGTCTGCATCGACACGCTGGTGATGCTGAGCTATGCCACCGCCGGCACCCAGGCCGTCCGCTGGCTTTCGCAGCGCAGCCTGCGCGCGCTCAACCGCGGCTGTGCAGTCGGCATGTGGCTGCTGGCCGCCACGCTGGCGATCTGGCGACGCCCCGGGTAGGTGTTGCTCGCTCCCGGCCAGGGCGTCAGCCGCCGGACAACGCCGCGAAGGCGGTCACTACCTCCGGGGGAGCCTGCACCATTTCGATGAGGACGCCCTCGCCCGCAATCGGGAATTCGTCGTTGCTCTTCGGATGCAAGAAGCAGATGTCGAAACCGGCCGCGCCCTTGCGGATGCCGCCGGGCGCGAAGCGAACGCCCTGGGCCGTGAGCCATTCGACGGCCTTGGGCAGGTCGTCGATCCACAGGCCGACGTGATTCAGCGGCGTGGTGTGGACCGCCGGCTTCTTCTCGGGGTCGAGTGGCTGCATCAGGTCGACCTCGACCTTGAAGGGGCCGCTGCCGATCGCGCAGATGTCTTCGTCGACGTTCTCGCGCTCGCTCTTGAAGGTGCCGGTGACCTCCAGGCCCAGCATGTCGACCCACAGCTTCTGCAGCCGGGTCTTGTCCGGCCCGCCGATCGCGATCTGCTGGATGCCCAGCACCTTGAATGGACGCGTCATGCGCATGCTCCTTGTTCGGTGGTCGAACGGGCCTTGAGGCCCAGCCTGGCCAGCAGCTGGACGTCGGCCTCGACATCGGGGTTGCCCGTGACCAGCAGCTTGTCGCCGTAGAAGATCGAATTGGCCCCGGCCAGGAAGCACAGCGCCTGCACCGCATCGCCGAGTTGCTGGCGACCCGCGGACAGCCGCACGCGTGCCTTCGGCATCGTGATGCGGGCGACGGCGATCATGCGGACGAAGTCCAGCGGATCGATGGGCGGCGCGTCGGCCAGCGGCGTGCCGGGCACGCGCACCAGGCTGTTGATCGGCACCGATTCCGGATACGGATCGAGGTTGGCGAGCTGGGCGATCAGGCCCGCCCGGTGCACCGGCGCCTCGCCCATGCCGACGATGCCGCCGCAGCAGACGCTGATGCCGGCGGCGCGCACGTGGGCCAGCGTATCGAGCCGGTCCTGGTAGGTGCGGGTGTCGACGATGTCGGTGTAGTACTCGGGCGCCGTGTCGAGGTTGTGGTTGTAGTAGTCGAGCCCGGCCGCCTTGAGCTGCAGCGCATGCTGCGGCTCGAGCATGCCGAGCGTGGCACAGGTCTGCAGGCCCAGGCCCTTGACGGCCTCGACCAGCACCGCGATCTTCTCGACGTCGCGATCCTTGGGCGCGCGCCAGGCGGCGCCCATGCAGAAGCGCGTGGCGCCGGCGTCCCTGGCGGCCTGGGCGGCGCGCAGCACCTCGTCGACTTCCATCAGCTTCTGCGCCTTGACGCCGGTGTCGAACTCGGCCGACTGCGGGCAATAGCCGCAGTTCTCGGGACAGCCGCCGGTCTTCACCGACAGCAGCGTGGCGAGCTCGATGTCGCCGTCGGGGAAATGGGCGCGGTGCACCGCCTGGGCCTCGAACAGCAGGTCGTTGAAGGGCTTGTCGAGCAGGGCCTGCACGGCCTCCACCGACCATGGCCCCGCCGGCGCCAGCGGCGGCGGCGGCGGGCGATGCAGGGTGACGGCCTTGGCCGTCGACAGGTCGTTGGCCCCCATCTATGCAAACTCCATGATGATCTGGTCGACCGCCAGCGATTCGCCCCTGGCCGCCGCGATGTGGCCGACCACGCCGTCCTGCGTCGCGAACAGCACGTTCTCCATCTTCATCGCCTCGATGACGGCGAGCTTCTCGCCGGCCTGCACTTGCTGGCCAGGCTGGACCGAGACTTCGACCAGGAGGCCAGGCATCGGCGACATCAGGAACTTGCTCAGGTCCGGCGGCGCCTTGTAGGGCATCAGCGAGAGCAGCTGCGCGCCCAGCGGCGACAGCACCATCGCCTCGATCTGCGTGCCGTTGTGCGACACCCGCAATGCCAGCGGATTCTTGCCCGCGCCGCGCTCGACCTGCGCGGTGAAGGTGCGGCCGTTGACCAGGCCATCGACCCGGATGTTCCCGAGCTGGGCGCGGCTGTCGATCTTGTAGCTGTTGCTGCCGACCGTCACCGCGCTGGAGCCGGTCTGGCCATGGAAGTCGGTGACCGACACCGACTTGTGGACATGCTGGCCCCGCGCGTCCAGCACGACCACGACGAACTGTTCGCCGACCTTCACGCCGTGTCCGTCGAGCTGGCCGCTGATGCCCGACGCGCGCGCCCGGTAGCGTCGATGCACGAAGGCCGCCAGCGCGACCAGGAAATCGGGATCGTCGTGCGGCACGTCCTCGGCATGGAAGCCCTTGCCGTAGTGCTCGGCGATGAAGCCGGTGTTGAAGTCGCCGCTGACGAACTTGGGATGGGCCAGCAGCGCCGCCTGGAAGGGGATGTTGCTGCTGATGCCGCGGATCACGAAGCCGTTGAGCGCCTCGCGCATCAGCGCGATGGCGTGGGCGCGGTCGCGGCCATGGACGATCAGCTTGGCGATCATCGAGTCGTAGAACATCGGAATCTCGCCGCCGTCGTAGACGCCGGTGTCGACCCGCACGCCGTACAGGTGCTCGGTGTCGGCGGAGAACATGGTCTCCTTCGGGGGCTGGAAGCGCACCAGCCGGCCGGTCGAGGGCAGGAAGTTGCGGAACGGGTCCTCGGCGTTGATGCGGCATTCGATCGCCCAGCCCTCGCGCTTGACGTCCTTCTGCGCCAGCGGCAGTTTCTCGCCGGCGGCGACGCGGATCATCAGCTCGACCAGGTCCAGGCCGGTGATCGCCTCGGTCACCGGGTGCTCGACCTGCAGCCGGGTGTTCATTTCCAGGAAGTAGAAGCTCTGGTCCTTGCCGACCACGAACTCCACCGTGCCCGCGCTCTGGTACTTCACGGCCTTGGCCAGCGCCACGGCCTGCTCGCCCATCGCCTTGCGCGTGGCGTCGCTGATGAAGGGCGACGGCGCTTCCTCGATCACCTTCTGGTGGCGGCGCTGGATCGAGCATTCGCGCTCGTTCAGGTAGATCACGTTGCCGTGCGCGTCGCCCAGCACCTGGATCTCGATGTGTCGCGGCTCCTCGACGAACTTCTCGATGAAGACACGGTCGTCGCCGAAGCTGTTGCGGGCCTCGTTGCGGCACGAGGTGAAGCCCTCGAAAGCTTCCTTGTCATTGAAGGCCACGCGCAGGCCCTTGCCGCCGCCGCCGGCCGACGCCTTGATCATCACCGGGTAGCCGATGTCCTTGGCGATCTGCACCGCGCGCTCGGCGCTCTCGATGGCGTCGTTCCAGCCGGGAATGGTGTTGACCTTGGCTTCGTTGGCGAGCTTCTTCGAGGCGATCTTGTCGCCCATCGCGGCGATCGAATAGTGCTTCGGGCCGATGAAGACGATGCCCTCCTCCTCGACCTTGCGCGCGAAGGCCTCGTTCTCGGACAGGAAGCCGTAGCCAGGGTGCACGGCCTCGGCGCCGCTCGCCTTGCAGGCGGCGATGATGCGATCGGCCTGCAGGTAGCTGTCGCGGCTGGCCGAGCCGCCGATGTGCACCGCCTCGTCGGCCAGTTCGACATGGCGCGCGTCCTTGTCGGCATCGGAATAGACGGCGACGGTGAGGATGCCCATCTTCTTCGCCGTCTTGATGACGCGGCAAGCGATTTCGCCACGATTCGCAATCAGGATTTTCTTGAACATGTTGTTGTTCTCCGGTCTCAGAGCGGAATGTTGCCGTGCTTGCGCCACGGGTTTTCGAGTTTCTTCTCGCGCAGCATCACCAGGCTGCGGCAGATCCGCTTGCGGGTCTCGCTCGGCAGGATCACGTCGTCGATGTAGCCGCGCGTGCCGGCCACGTACGGGTTGGCGAAGCGCGCCTTGTATTCGGCCTCGCGCGCGGCGAGCTTCTCGGGGTCGTTCTTGTCTTCGCGGAAGATGATCTCGACCGCGCCCTTGGCCCCCATCACCGCGATCTCGGCGCGCGGCCAGGCCAGGTTGACGTCGCCGCGCAGGTGCTTCGAGGCCATCACGTCGTAGGCGCCGCCGTAGGCCTTGCGCGTGATGACGGTGATCTTCGGCACCGTGCACTCGGCGTAGGCGTAGAGCAGCTTGGCGCCGTGCTTGATGATGCCGCCGTACTCCTGGCTGGTGCCGGGCATGAAGCCGGGCACGTCGACGAAGGTCACGACCGGGATGTTGAAGGCGTCGCAGAAGCGCACGAAGCGCGCCGCCTTGATCGACGACTTGATGTCCAGGCAGCCCGCCAGCACCAGCGGCTGGTTGGCGACGATGCCGATGCTCTGGCCCTCCATGCGGGCGAAGCCGATGACGATGTTCTTCGCGTAGTCGGGCTGGAGCTCGAAGAAGTCGCCGTCGTCGACCACCTTCACGATCAGCTCCTTCATGTCGTAGGGCTTGTTGGGGTTGTCGGGCACCAGGGTGTCGAGCGACAGGTCGGCGCGCTCGGCCGGGTCGCCGCTGGGCCGCACCGGCGCTTTCTCGCGGTTGTTGAGCGGCAGGTAGTTGTAGAGCCGGCGCAGCATCATCAGCGCCTCGACGTCGTTCTCGAACGCCATGTCGGCGACACCGCTCTTGGTGGTGTGGGTCGAGGCGCCGCCGAGTTCTTCGGCGGTGACGTCCTCGTGGGTCACGGTCTTCACCACCTCGGGGCCGGTGACGAACATGTAGCTGCTGTCCTTCACCATGAAGATGAAATCGGTCATGGCCGGCGAATAGACGGCACCGCCGGCGCAGGGGCCCATGATCATGCTGATCTGCGGCACCACGCCCGAAGCCATCACGTTGCGCTGGAACACTTCGGCATAGCCGCCGAGCGACGCCACGCCCTCCTGGATGCGGGCGCCGCCCGAATCGTTGAGACCGATCACCGGCGCGCCGACCTTCATGGCCTGGTCCATCACCTTGCAGATCTTCTCGGCGTGGGCTTCGCTGAGCGCGCCGCCGAAGACCGTGAAGTCCTGGCTGAAGACGAACACCAGGCGGCCGTTGATCATGCCGTAGCCGGTGACCACGCCGTCGCCCGGGATCTTGTTGTCGGCCATGCCGAAGTCGCTCGAGCGGTGCTCGACGAACATGTCCCATTCTTCGAAGGTGTTGTCGTCGAGCAGCAGCGCGATGCGCTCGCGCGCCGTCAGCTTGCCCTTGGCATGCTGGGCGTCGATGCGCTTCTGGCCACCGCCGAGCCGCGCCTGGGCGCGGCGATTTTCGAGTTGTTCGAGGATTTCTTTCATGACGTTCCGTCGTAGGAGTTGATCTTTTTTGAAAGGGATGGCCGAAGGCTACGCCTGTCCGGCCTGGGCGGCGAGCAGTTGGCGCGCAGCCGTCGAGGCCGGCAGCCGGCCGGCCGCCACCTGGGCCACTGCCTGGGGCAGCAGCTCGCGCACCTGGGGATGGTGGCGGAAGGCTTGCTTGAGGCCGGCGTCGATGCGCTCCCACATCCAGGCCAGTGCCTGCTTCTCGCGCCGACTGGCGAAGCGGCCATTGGCCGCCTGCAGCGACTTGAACTGCAGCACCGCGTCCCAGAAGGCATCCACGCCGGTGCCCAGCAGGGCACTGAGCTGGATCACGCGGGGCAGCCAGAAGCGCACTTCGGCCTCGGGCGAGCCGGGCGTCGCGTGGGCGGCGTGGATGGCCTGGGCATGCGCGGGATTGCCATGGTGGCCGAACAGGCGCAGCGCGGAGGTGATCTGGGCCTGGGCGCGGGTGGCCGCATCCTTGTCGATGTCGGCCTTGTTGATCACCACCAGGTCGGCCAGCTCCATCACGCCCTTCTTGATCGCCTGCAGGTCGTCGCCGGCGTTGGGCAACTGCAGCAGCACGAACATGTCGGTCATGCCCGAGACTGCGGTCTCGCTCTGGCCGACGCCGACGGTCTCGAGGATCACGATGTCGTAGCCGGCCGCCTCGCAGACCAGCATCGCCTCGCGCGTCTTCTCGGCCACCCCGCCGAGGGTCCCGCTCGAGGGGCTGGGCCGGATATAGGCGCGCTCATGCACCGACAGGTGCTCCATGCGCGTCTTGTCGCCGAGGATGGAACCGCCCGAGACGGTGGACGACGGATCGATGGTGAGGACGGCCACCCGGTGCCCCAGTCCGATCAGGAACAACCCGAGGGTTTCGATGAAGGTCGACTTGCCGACACCCGGCACGCCCGAGATGCCGAGCCGGAACGATTTCCCGGTGTGCGGCAGCAGGGCAGTGAGCAGTTCGTCGGCCTGCGCGCGATGGTCGGCACGGGTCGACTCGAGCAGCGTGATCGCCTTGGCGATCGCGCGGCGCTGCGGCGGGCCGTCGTCGGCCAGCAGGGCGTCCACCGTGACCGGTGTCTTGGCGGGCGGCATCGTCAGGCTGCAACCGCCGCGCGAATCTGCTCGAGCACGTCCTTGGCGCTCGCCGGGATCGGCGTGCCGGGACCGTAGATGCCCTTGACGCCGGCCTCGTAGAGAAAGTCGTAGTCCTGGCGCGGAATCACGCCGCCGACGAAGACGATGATGTCGTCGGCGCCCTGCTTCCTGAGCTCGGCGATGATCGCCGGCACCAGTGTCTTGTGGCCGGCGGCGAGGGTGCTGACGCCCACGGCATGGACGTCGTTCTCGATCGCCTGGCGCGCGCATTCCTCGGGGGTCTGGAACAGCGGGCCCATGTCGACGTCGAAGCCCAGGTCGGCGAAGGCGGTGGCGACGACCTTGGCGCCGCGGTCGTGGCCGTCCTGGCCGAGCTTGGAGATCATCACGCGCGGGCGCCGGCCCTGTTCCTCGGCGAACGCCGCGATCTCGTGCTGCAGCGCCTCCCAGCCTTCGGCCGAGTCGTAGGCGGCGGCATAGACGCCGGTGACTTTCTGCGTGTCGGCGCGGTGACGGCCGTAGATCTTCTCGAGCGCGTCGCTGATCTCGCCGACGGTGGCGCGCAGGCGCACCGCATTGATGCTCAGTTCGAGCAGGTTGCCTTCGCCGCTTTCCGCGGCGGCGGTGAGCGCGTCGAGGGCGGCCTGCACGGCGGCGCTGTCGCGCTGCTCGCGGATGGCCTTGAGCTTGGCGATCTGGCCATCGCGTACCTTGACGTTGTCGATCTGCAGGATGTCGTGGGTGTCTTCGGTCTTGAGCTTGTACTTGTTGACGCCGACGATGACGTCGCGGCCCGAATCGATGCGCGCCTGCTTGTCGGCCGCCGCGGCCTCGATCTTGAGCTTGGCCCAGCCGCTGTCGACGGCCTTGGTCATGCCGCCCATGGCCTCGACTTCCTCGATGATCGCCCAGGCCGCATCGGCCATGTCCTGCGTCAGCTTTTCCATCATGTAGCTGCCGGCCCAGGGGTCGATCACGCTGGTGATGTGGGTCTCTTCCTGGATGATGAGCTGGGTGTTGCGCGCGATGCGCGAGCTGAACTCGGTCGGCAGCGCGATCGCCTCGTCGAGTGCGTTGGTGTGCAGGCTCTGGGTGCCGCCGAAGACCGCGGCCATGGCCTCGATGGTGGTGCGCACCACGTTGTTGTAGGGGTCCTGCTCGGTCAGCGACCAGCCGGAGGTCTGGCAGTGCGTGCGCAGCATCAGGCTCTTGGGGTTCTTCGGCTCGAACTCCTTCATGATCCGGCACCACAGCAGGCGCGCCGCGCGCATCTTGGCGACTTCAAGGTAGAAGTTCATGCCGATGGCCCAGAAGAAGCTGAGCCGGCCCGCGAAGCCGTCGACGTCCAGGCCCTTGGCCAGCGCGGTCTTCACGTATTCCTTGCCGTCGGCCAGGGTGAAGGCCAGTTCGAGCGCCTGGTTGGCGCCGGCCTCCTGCATGTGGTAGCCACTGATCGAGATCGAGTTGAACTTCGGCATCTTCTGCGCCGTGTACTCGATGATGTCGCCAATGATCCGCATGCTCGGCGCCGGCGGAAAGATGTAGGTGTTGCGGACCATGAACTCCTTGAGGATGTCGTTCTGGATGGTTCCGCTCAGCTGGTCCTGGGCCACGCCCTGCTCTTCGGCCGCGACCACATAGCCCGCCAGCACCGGCAGCACCGCGCCGTTCATGGTCATCGAGACGCTGACCTTGTCGAGCGGGATCTGGTCGAACAGGATCTTCATGTCCTCGACCGAGTCGATCGCCACGCCGGCCTTGCCGACGTCGCCCGTCACCCGCGGATGGTCGCTGTCGTAGCCGCGGTGGGTGGCGAGGTCGAAGGCGACAGATACGCCCTGCCCGCCTGCCGCCAAGGCCTTGCGGTAGAAGGCGTTCGATTCCTCGGCGGTCGAGAAGCCGGCGTATTGGCGGATGGTCCATGGCCGCACCGCGTACATGGTGGCCTGGGGGCCGCGCAGGTAGGGCTCGAAGCCGGGCAAGGTGTCGGTGTACCGGAGGCCCTGGAGATCGGCCGCGGTGTAGAGCGGCTTGACCGTGATGCCGTCCGGCGTGACCCAGTTGAGCGCTTCGAGGTTGCCGCCGGGGGCGGACTTGGCGGCCGCCTTGGTCCAGGCTTCGAGGGTCGCAGGCGAGAAGGTGTAGTCGGATTTGCTCATGGGCGCCGCTTAGGAGGTCATGCAAAGGTTCGGGGACGAGTGTCTGCGCAGTCGCAGCGCAACGCCAGCGAGTGTACCTTATTCATAATTATTAATTCAAGTCGCCGCTTTGCGGTACATTTCAGGCATGTCCGCCGTCACCCTCACCCCGCGCGCCCTCTATGAAGAAGTGGCAGAGCTGCTGCGCCAGCGCATCTTCAGCCGCGAGCTCGAACCCGGGAGCTGGATCGACGAACTCCGGCTGGCCGAGGAATACGGAATCAGCCGGACGCCGCTCCGCGAGGCGCTGAAAGTGCTGGCCGCCGAGGGGCTGGTGACGATGAAGGTGCGGCGCGGCGCCTACGTCACCGAGGTATCGGAAAAGGACCTGGCGGACGTCTACCACCTGCTGAGCCTGCTCGAGAGCGATGCGGCCGGCGTCGTGGCCGGGCACGCCAGCGAGGCCGAGCTGGCCGAGCTCGAGCGGCTGCACGCCGAACTCGAGGCGGCCGCCAAGCCCGGGCATGTCGACCGCGAGCATTTCTTTGCGCTGAACGAGCGCTTTCACATGCGGCTGCTGGCGATCGCCAACAACCGCTGGCGCGACCAGATGGTGGCCGACCTGCGCAAGGTGATGAAGCTGAACCGGCACAACTCGCTGCTGAAGGCGGGGCGGATCGACGAGTCGCTGAACGAGCACCGGGCGATCATGGCGGCGATCACGGCGCGCGACCCGGACGCCGCGATGGCCCGGACGCAGGAGCACTTCCGCAACGGACTGCAGGCGGCGAATTGAGTTCGTCGAACGCGGCCGGGTTTCGCCGGCCGGAGGTCACTGGGCGGCGGCGACCGTTTCGTGCGCGATGTCCATCACTTCGTGCGGCGGCAGCGTCTTGAGCTTGTGGTCGCTCCACACCTGGCGCCAGCGGCGGGCGCCTGCCAGGCCGTTGCGCAGGCCGAGCATGTGGCGCGCGATATTGGACCAGGGCGTGCCATGCTCGGCGGCCTCGCGGGCCATGTAGTCGCACATCTGCAGCTCGACCGCTTCGCGCGTCAGCGTCGAGGGCGGCTCGCCGTAGAACACCGCATCCCACTCGGACAGGCTCCAGGGGTTGTGGTAGGCCTCGCGGCCGATCATCACGCCGTCGAGCAGGCGCAGGTGCGCCTGCATCTGCGCCGTGTCGGCGAAGCCGCCGTTGATCGAGAAGGAGAGCGCCGGGAAGTCGTGCTTGAGCCGGTGCACCAGCTCGTAGCGCAGCGGCGGCACCTCGCGGTTCTGTTTCGGCGACAGGCCCTTGAGCCAGGCGTTGCGGGCATGGACGATGAAGGTGCTGCAACCGGCCTCGCTGACCCGGCCGACGAAGTCGCGCACGAATTCATAGCTCTCGATCTTGTCGATGCCGATGCGGTGCTTGACCGTGACCGGGACGTCGACCACGTCGACCATCGCCTTCACGCAGTCGGCCACCAGCTGCGGCTCGTTCATGAGGCAGGCCCCGAAGGCGCCGCGCTGCACCCGCTCGCTCGGGCAGCCGCAGTTGATGTTGATCTCGTCGTAGCCCCAGGCCTCGCCCAGCTTCGCGCAGTGGGCGAGGTCGGCGGGCTCGCTGCCGCCAAGCTGCAGCGCCACCGGGTGCTCCTCGGCGTTGAAGCGCAGGTGGCGCGGCACGTCGCCATGGATCAGCGCGCCGGTGGTCACCATCTCGGTGTAGAGCAAGGCGCGGCGGGTCAGCAGGCGATGGAAGTAGCGGCAGTGGCGGTCGGTCCAATCCATCATCGGAGCGACGGACAGGATCTTCGGTGCAGTCAAGGAGGCGTTCCGGATTCGAAGTGGGACTTGGCTCGCCCTGGGCGGCGGACGGAGTGCCGAATTTTGCCACCCTAAGCCCGCAGCAGGCCCGGATCCAGCCGGCGCCCCTGCAACAGCGCCGCCAGTCCCTGCGGCTGGTAGCCCGCGAAACCGTCCAGGTAGACCTGCACGCTCGGATGGAACAGCGCATCCTGCGGGATCTTCCGCGGCCCGTGAGGCAGCAGGGCGAAGGGCGGGTCCTTGTACGGTGTATGGACCGGCCCGAAGTTGCCAGCTTTCACCGCCTGGTACTGCGGCGAGATCGCCACGCCGCCGTCCCTGAAGTGGCCGATCATCCAGTCGAGCGCGAAGCCCGACAGGTCCTGCGTCGGGTAGCCGCCGCCGACATCCGCGTGCGCACCGCAGAACCAGCGCTGGTGGACGCCGTCCCTGGCGTCCCACAGGGTCGGTTCGAAATCGCCCCGCTGCTCGTCGATGGCGATGGCATGGAAGCCGCTGCGCACCTTCGGCGACAACGCCCGGTCGGCGAACTCGAAGACGTCGATCTTCTTCGCGTCGGCCGGGTCGTACAGCGGCACGCCCAGCGAGCCGACCGTGTCCCAGACGCCGATGGCCTCGATGCCGACACCCTGCACCAGCCGCGCCGGGTCGATGCGGCGCGACTTGAATTCCTCCAGGTAGCCCAGCAGGGTGCTCGCCTTGCCCGCCCGCCGCCGGTACTCGGCCCAGACATGGATGCCGAGGCCATAGGCCTTGGCGGCGTCGTAGCTGCCGTCGTCCGCGCGCATCGCGTCCGGCGGCAGCAGGCCCATCGCGGCGATCATGCCGCCCAGGGCGCGCACCGTGTAGGCTCCGCGGCTGAAGCCGGCCAGGTAGATGCGGTCGCCGGGCTGGTAGTTGCGGGACACGAAGGTGTAGCCGCGCACGATCCGCTCGATGAAGCCCTCGCCGAAGACGCCCCCCAGGATCTTGCGGATCGCATTGCCCGAATCGCCCACGCCATGCAGGTACTTGGCGACCTGGGTGGCGCCGCCGTCGGGACCGAGCGCGACTTTTTCCTGTTCGTCCTGCTTGCGCAGCGAGTCGGGCGTGACCGCGCCGGCGAGGGCCGCGAACAGTCGCAGCACGTTGGTGGCGTCGGCCTGCAGCTCGTCGCCATCGCCCTGGGAATGGCCCAGGCCCTTCCAGGTGCCGTCGGCACAAAAAACGATGTTCTTCGCCATGCTGCGTCCTTTTCTCGGAGATGCCCGGCGGTCAGTCTGGTCCGCCGCGGATGCGGAATCCATGCGCCATTCGCTCTATGCCGCGCGCTCGAAGCGCCCGCCTGCAGGCCTTCGGCGGAAATGCTATGGTGCGAATCCAGGGTTAACCCTTCACCTTCCGCTCCCCCGTGCCCTCTCACCCAGCCCCCGGCCATGCCGGGCCGCAGGCTCCCGCCGTGCCTGCCGCGCTCTCGACCGGACTCACGCTGCTGTTCGCGGTGGCCTGCGGGCTGTGCGTCGCCAACATCTACTTCGCCCAGCCGCTGATCGGCCCCATCGCGGCCACGCTGCAGATGCACGCCGGCCTGGCCGGGCTGATCATGACGCTGACCCAGCTCGGCTACGGCGCCGGGCTGCTCTTCCTGGTGCCGCTGGCCGACGTGGTGGAAAACCGCCGGCTGATCCTGGCCGCGATGGCCGGCGCGGTCGTGGGCCTGGTCGGGATCGCCTTGTCGAACTCGGCCGTCGCCTTTCTGGCGGCCTCCTTCCTGGTCGGCACCTGCGCCGTCGCGGCCCAGGTGCTGGTGCCCCTGGCCTCGCACCTGGTGGCCGACGCGACACGGGGCAAGGTGGTCGGCAACATCATGGCCGGGCTGCTGGCCGGAATCATGCTGGCCCGCCCGTTCTCCAGCCTGGTGGCCTCGGCCTTCGGCTGGCGGGCGGTGTTCGCGGTCTCGGCGCTGCTGATGGCCGTGCTGGCCGGGGTGCTCTGGCGGGCCCTGCCCCGGCGCCATCCCCATGGCTCGATCGGATATGCCCGCACCCTCGCCTCGCTGCCGGGCATCGTCCGGCGCACACCCCTGCTGCGCCGGCGAGCGCTCTACCAAGGATTGCTCTTCTCGGCTTTCCAGGCCTTCTGGACCGCCGTGCCGCTGGCGCTGGCGCACGAGTTCGGCCTCGGCCAGGGCGGCATCGCCTTGTTCGCGCTGGCCGGAGCGGCCGGTGCGCTGGTCGCCCCCTGGGCCGGCCGGCTGGCCGACCGGGGACACACGCAACCCGCCACGGGCGCGGCCATCGGCGTCGCCCTGCTCTCGTTCGGTGTTGCCGCGCTCGGCTTCCGCTTTCATTCGATGGCGGCGCTGGTGGCTGCCGCGGTGCTGCTCGACGGCGCGGTCCAGCTGTGCAACGTGCTGAGTCTGCGCAGCCTCTACATCATGGCGCCGGAACTGCGAGGCCGGCTCAACGGGCTGTTCCTGACCTTCATCTTCCTCTGCGCCGCGGTGGCTTCGGCGCTGGCGGCGGCGGTCTACACCTTCCACGGATGGGGCGCGCTGTGCGCCCTGGGCGCCGGCTTCGGGGGGGTCGGCCTGTTGTATTACGGCACCGAATTCAGGCGGAAAGCCCTTTCGCCGCCGCCCGCGGCAGCGCTTCGAGATAATAAGGGTTAACCCTCGACCCCCCCCTGATGACAGCTCCTTCCTCGCAGCGCGCGTCGCCGCGCATGCCCGTGGCCCTGCTCGCCCTCGCCGCCGCCGCCTTCGCCATCGGCACCAGCGAGTTCGTGGTGATGGGCCTGCTGCCCGACATGGCCCTGGACCTCGGCGTCACGCTGTCGCAGGCCGGCCTGCTGGTGACCGGCTATGCGATGGGCGTGGTGGTCGGAGCGCCGGTGTTCGCAGTGGCGACGGCACGGCTGCCGCGCAAGGCCACGCTGGTCGCGCTGGCCTGCCTGTTCGTGCTGGGCAACCTGCTGTGCGCGCTGGCACCGGACTACGGACTGCTGATGGCCGCCCGTGTCATCACTGCCCTGGCCCATGGCACCTTCTTCGGCATCGGATCGGTGGTCGCCGCAGGACTGGTGCCGCCCAACCGCCGCTCGCAGGCGATCGCGCTGATGTTCACCGGCCTCACGCTGGCCAACGTGCTCGGCGTGCCGATGGGCCGGATCATCGGCGAGCACTTCGGATGGCGGATGACCTTCGCCGCGATCGTGGTGATTGCGCTGGGCGCCGTCGCCGCCCTGGTCGCGTTGCTGCCGCGGCAGATCGAGATGCAGCGGGGCAATATCCTCCGCGAATTCAGCGTGCTGGCCGATCGCCGCGTGCTGCTCGCGCTCGCCACCAGCGCCCTGACCTCGGCCAGCCTGTTCTGCGTCTTCACCTTCATCGCGCCGCTGCTGACTCAGGTCAGCGGCTTCTCGAACGCGGCCGTGGCACCGGTCCTGCTGCTGCTGGGCGTCGGGCTGACGATCGGCAGCACCATCGGCGGCCGCCTCGGCGACCGGCGGCTGGTGCCCTCGATGCTGGGGGTGCTGGGGCTCAACGCGTTGGTGCTGGGGCTGCTGCATTTCGCGCTGCCGCTGAAGGCGCCGACGGTGCTACTGATGCTGCTGTGGACCACGCTCTCGTTCGCACTGGTGCCCTTGCTGCAGACGCTGATCGTGCAGCAGGCGAGCGCGGCGCCGAACCTCGCCTCGACCCTGAACCAGGGCGCGTTCAATCTCGGCAACGCCGCCGGCGCCTGGATCGGCAGCGGCATGCTGGCCGCGGGCGCGCCGCTGGCCGGCCTGCCCTGGGCCGGCGCGGCCATCTCGCTCGGCGCCCTGGCCCTTGCCGCCTGGAGCAGCCGGCTGGGCGACCGCGAAGCGCTGCTGCAGACCGCCTGAGTCCGCCAAAGCAAGTCCCCCTGCACATCCCTGGTTGCGGGATTAGGGATGACACCGAGATGATCGGTGCATCCAAGTATCAGCCGGGGCAAAGGAAGTACCAAACCCGGAAATTCGCGTCTCCACAATCGGCGCACGGCGACCCGCGTCGTCGATCACAAGGAGACATTCATGAAGCGTTTTCTGAAGGCGGGCCTGGCGCTCGCAATGGCCGGTGCGGGCTTGGCCCATGCCGCAACCGAGCTCGTGATCGCGACCGTGAACAACGGCCACATGATCGAGATGCAGAAGCTCGGCAAGTTCTTCGAGCAGGCCAACCCCGACATCAAGCTCAAGTGGGTCACGCTGGAAGAAGGCACTCTGCGCCAGCGCGTGACGACCGACATCGCCACCAAGGGCGGCCAGTTCGACGTCATGACCATCGGCATGTACGAGACGCCGATCTGGGCCAAGAAGGGCTGGCTCAACCCGATCGCGACCGACGCGGCGTATGACGTCGACGACCTGCTGCCGGCGATGCGCAACGGCCTCTCGGCCGACGGCAAGCTCTACGCCGCGCCCTTCTACGGCGAAAGCTCGATGCTCATGTACCGCAAGGACCTCGCGGACAAGGTCGGCTTCAAGATGCCCGACCAGCCGACCTGGGTGCAGGTGAAGGAGCTCGCGGGCAAGATCCACGACCCGAAGGCCGGTGTCTACGGCATCTGCCTGCGCGGCAAGCCGGGCTGGGGCGACAACATGGCGCTCCTCACGACCATGGTCAACACCAACGGCGGCCAGTGGTTCGACACCAGCTGGAAGCCGCAGATCGACACCAAGCCCTGGCATGACGCGATCAGCTTCTACGTCGATCTGATGAAGGCCTACGGCCCGCCCGGCGCGTCGGCCAACAGCTTCAACGAGAACCTCGCGCTCTTCAACGAAGGCAAGTGCGGGATGTGGGTCGATGCCACCATCGCGGCCTCGTTCGTGAGCGATCCCAAGCAGTCGAAGGTGGCCGACAAGGTGGCGTTCGCGCAGGCCCCGACCGCGGTCACGCCGAAGGGCGCCAACTGGCTGTGGGCCTGGGCGCTCGCGATTCCGGCCGGCTCGCAGAAGGTCGACGCGGCGCAGACTTTCATCAAGTGGGCGACCTCGAAGGACTACATCAAGCTGGTCGCGAAGGAAGAAGGCTGGGGCTCGGTCCCAACGGGCACGCGCAAGTCGACCTATGCCACGCCGGAGTTCGTCAAGGCCGCACGCTTCGCCGAGGCCGAGAAGAAGGCCATCGACACCGCGAACCCGAACGACAGCACGCTGCCCAAGTCGCCGTACGTCGGCGTGCAGTACGCGGCCATTCCGGAATTCCAGGCCATCGGCGTGGCCGTGGGCCAGCAGATGAGCGCGGCGCTCTCGGGCAAGGTGACGGTCGACCAGGCCTTGAAGACCTCGCAGACCACCGCCGAGCGCGAGATGAAGAAGGCCGGGTACTACAAGTAGCCCGACACCGGACATTTCGCCGTGTCGCATCTCCCAACTCCCGTCCCGGAGACACCGCCGGCGGACCCGCAAGGCTGGCTCCACGGCGGCGCCCGGTCCGCTCGAAAGGAGGCCGCCGCGAGCCGCCTGCTTCCCCGCGCATTGATGGCACCGGCCGTGGCGGTCCTGGTCCTCTGGATGCTGGCGCCGCTGTTGATGTCGATCTACTTCTCGTTCGTCAACTACAACCTGATGCAGCCCGGCGAGCGCACGTTCAACGGGATCGAGAACTTCCACTACTTCGTCACCGACCCGGACTTCTGGCCCGCCGTGTGGAACACGCTGGTGCTGATCGGCAGCGTGATCGTCATCACGGTGGTGCTGGGCGTGGGGCTGGCGCTGCTGGTGAACGAGCCCTTCCCGGGCCGCGGCATCGTGCGCGTGCTGCTGATCTCGCCCTTCTTCGTGATGCCCACGGTGAACGCGCTGCTGTGGAAGCACATGATGATGAACCCGATCTATGGCGTGCTGGCCGACCTCTGGCGGGCCTTCGGGGCCGAGCCGGTCGACTGGCTCACGGACCTGCCGCTGTTCTCCGTGATCATCATGGTCGCGTGGCAGTGGCTGCCCTTCGCCTGCCTGATCTTCATCACCTCGCTGCAATCGCTCGACCGCGAGCAGATGGAGGCCGCGCGCATGGACGGCGCGACTGCCGTCCAGCGCTTCGGCTACCTCACGCTGCCGCACCTCGGACGGCCGATGGCGGTGGTGATCATGATCGAGATGATCTTCCTGCTCTCCGTGTTCGCCGAGATCGCGATCACGACCGCCGGCGGCCCGGGCAACGAGAGCACGAACCTCACGTACATGATCTTCAAGCAGTCGCTGATGAACTTCGACGTCGGTGTCGCATCGGCGGGCGCGCTGTTCGCGGTGGTGCTGGCCAACATCGTGGCGGCCTTCCTGATCCGCATCATCGGCAAGAACCTCGACTGAAGGGACGAACGCCATGGACGAACGCCGACTCCCCCTGATCCTGCGCGCCGTCGGTGCGTGGATCGTCACCCTGCTGCTGTTCTTTCCGCTAGGCTGGCTGGTGCTGACCTCGTTCAAGACCGAGCTGCAGGCGATCCACGTGCCGCCGCTCTTCTTCTTCGAGCCCACGCTGGAGAACTTCACCGAGGTGCAGCGCCGCAGCGACTATCTGCTGTTCGCGCGGAACTCGCTGATCACGAGCATCGGCTCCACGATCATCGGCCTCGCGATCGCAGCACCAGCCGCGTACTCGATGGCCTTCTTCCGCACGAAGCGCACGCGCGACATCCTGATGTGGATGCTCTCCACCAAGATGATGCCGGCGGTCGGCGCACTGGTGCCGATCTACGTGATCGCGCAGACCGCCGGCCTGCTCGACACGCGCACGGCGCTCACCGTGGTCTTCACGCTGTCGAACCTGCCGATCATGGTGTGGATGCTCTACACGAGCTACAAGGACATCCCGCCCGAGATCCTCGAGGCCGCGCGCATGGACGGCGCGAACCTGTGGACCGAGTTCCGGCACGTGGTGCTGCCGCTGTCGATCGGCGGGCTCGCCTCTACCGGCCTGCTGTGCCTGATCCTGAGCTGGAACGAGGCCTTCTGGGCGCTCAACCTCAGCTCCGCGAAGGCCGGCACGCTGGCGACCATGATCGCCTCGTACTCGAGCCCCGAAGGCCTCTTCTGGGCCAAGCTGTCGGCCGCCTCGGTGATGGCGATCGCACCGATCGTGGTCTTCGGCTGGTTCAGCCAGAAGCAACTGGTGCAGGGCCTCACCTTCGGTGCGGTCAAGTAACGAACTTCAGAGAGGACACCCACATGGCCTACCTCCAACTCGACAACATCCAGAAGAGCTTCGGCGACACGCACGTGATCAAGGGCGTGAACCTGGAGATCGACAAGGGCGAGTTCATCGTCTTCGTCGGCCCCTCGGGCTGCGGCAAGTCGACCTTGCTGCGGCTGATCGCGGGGCTCGAATCGATCACCAGCGGCCGGCTCCTGCTCGACGGCAAGGACATCACGCAAACGCCCTCGGGCAAGCGCGACCTGGCGATGGTGTTCCAGAGCTATGCGCTCTATCCGCACATGAGCGTGTTCGACAACATGTCCTTCGCGCTCAAGCTCGCGGGGGTGTCGAAGGACGTGATCAAGAGCAAGGTGGACTACGCGGCGAAGACGCTCAACCTCACGCAGTACCTGGCCCGCACGCCGAAGGAACTGTCGGGCGGCCAACGCCAGCGAGTGGCGATCGGCCGCGCGATCGTGCGGGCGCCGAAAGTGTTCCTGTTCGACGAACCGCTGTCCAACCTCGACGCCGCGCTGCGCGGCAACACCCGGGTCGAGATCCACAAGCTGCACCGCGCGCTCGGGGCCACCAGCATCTACGTGACGCACGACCAGGTCGAGGCGATGACGCTGGCCGACCGCGTGGTGGTGCTGCGCGACGGCCTGATCGAGCAGGTCGGCACGCCGATGGAACTCTACGACCGCCCGGCCAACCAGTTCGTCGCCCAGTTCATCGGCATGCCGTCGATGAACATGGTCGAGGCCAAGGCGATCCCCAGCTTCTCGGCCCAGACCGGCGGCCGGCTGCCGGCCGACGGCTTTCTCGGCGTGCGCCCGGAGGCGCTGCGCGTGCACCAGGGGCAAGGCATCGGCGCACCGGCCCGCGTCGAGCTGATCGAAGCACTGGGCGCCGACACGCTGATCCACATCGATGTCGGCGGCGTGCCGCTGGTGGCGCGCCAGAACGAGCGCACCGACTTGCAGGCCGGCGACGCGGTGAGCGTCGAACTGGACCCTGCCGTGCTTCATTTCTTCAACCGCGAAGGCCGCACGGTCGCGGCCTGAACCCGCTCGCGCCATGAACTCCCCTGCCCCTGCCGACTTGGTGGTGCTCCACCTCGGGCTCGGCTCCTTCCACCGGGCCCACCAGGCGGTGTATCTGCAAGCGCTGATCGATGCCGGCGACACCCGCTGGTCGATCAGCGGCGCCAACCTGCGGCCTGACATGGCCGAGGTCGAAGCCGCCCTGCGCGCACAAGACGGCCGCTACACGCTGGAAACGGTGTCGCCGGCCGGCGCCTACCGCTACCAGCGCATCGAGGCGATCCGCGAGGTGCTGCCCTACGACCCGAGCCTGGCGGCGGTGATCGCCCGCGGCGCCGATCCCCGCACCCGGATCGTCTCGTTCACCGTGACCGAGGCCGGCTACTACCTCGACCCGCACGACCGGCTCGATGTCGCGGCGCCCGACCTGGCGCGCGACCTCGACCGGGCCCGCGAAGGGCTCGCCGGCAGCACCATCTACGGCGCGGTCTGCGCCATCCTGCGCGCGCGCCGGGCCACCGATGGCGGGCCGGTGACGCTGCTGAACTGCGACAACCTGCGCCACAACGGCGATCGCTTCCAGCGCGGCTTGAGCGCGTTCATCGAGGCCGCCGGCGAGACCGATCTGCTGGCCTGGGCGCACGCCCACACCAGCACGCCGAACGCGATGGTCGACCGGATCACGCCGCGCCCGCCGCCCGAGCTGCACCAGCGGGTGCGCGCCGCCACCGGCTGGGACGACGCCGCGCCGGTCACCGGCGAGAGCTTCATCCAGTGGGTGATCGAGGACCGCTTCATCCACGGCCGGCCCGCATGGGAAAAGGTCGGCGTGCAGCTGGTCGATTCGGTCTCGCCCTACGAGGAGGCGAAGATCCGGATCCTCAACGCCAGCCACAGCTGCATCGCCTGGGCCGGCACCCTGGCCGGGCTGAACTACATCCATGAAGGCACGCAGGACGCGACGATCCGGCGCATGGCCTTCGACTACGTCACGGACGATGTCATCCCCTGCCTCGACCGCCCGGGGCAGCCGAGCCCGGTCGACCTGCCGGCCTATCGCGACGTGGTGCTCGAGCGCTTCGGCAATCCTGCGATCCGCGACACCAACCAGCGGGTGGCGATGGACGGCTTCTCGAAGATCCCGGGCTTCATCGCGCCGACCGTGCGCGAGCGGCTGTCGCGCGGCGAGCCCATCGCCAGCGTCGCCCTGCTGCCGGCCCTGTTCCTGGCCTTCCTGCAGCGCTGGCACCAGGGCACGCTGCCCTACGCATACCAGGACCAGGGCATGGACGAGGCGCTCGCCCATGCGATCTGCGCGGCCGCCGATCCGGTGGCGGCGCTGGGCGCCGACCGCGGCCTGTGGGGCGACGCCGCCGGCGACGCCCGGCTGGTCGATGCGCTGCGGGACGCCGACCTGCGGGTGCAGCGCTTCATCGCCGGAGCACGGCCATGACCGGCCGTCTGGCGCAGCGCCATGTGCTGATCACCGGTGCCGGCGGCGGGATCGGGCTCGCGATCGCAGAGGCCTGCCTCGCCGCAGGCGCCGTCTGCACACTGGCCGACCGTGCCGACACCCCGGCCGATGGCGTGGCGCAGTTGCGGCGCCGGCACCCCGACGCGGCCGCCTACGTGGCGGCGGACGTCAGCGACAGCGCATCGGTGGGCGGCATGCTCTACGCGGCGCGGGCGGCGCACGGCGACATCCACACCCTGGTCAACAACGCGGCGCTGTTCGACATGGCGCCGCTGCTCGAGAGCGACGCGGCCTCCTTCGACCGCCTGTTCGCGGTCAACGTCAAGGGCATGTTCTTCGTGATGCAGCGCGTGCTGCAGCACATGGTGGATGCCGGCGTCGCGGGCGGCTCGGTCATCAACATGGCCTCGCAGGCCGGCCGCCGCGGCGAGGCGCTGGTGTCGCACTACTGCGCGACCAAGGCGGCGGTCATCAGCTACACGCAGAGCGCCGCGCTGGCGATGGCGCCGCACGGCATCCGGGTCAACGCCATCGCGCCGGGCGTGGTGGACACGCCGATGTGGAACCAGGTCGACGCCCTGTTCGCGAAGCACGAAGGCCTGCGCCCGGGGGAAAAGAAGCAGCGGGTCGGGCGCGAGGTTCCGCTCGGCCGGATGGGAACGCCGGCCGACATCGCCGGCGTGGCGGTGTTCCTGGCCAGCGACGAGGCGCGCTACATCACGGCGCAGACGCTCAATGTCGACGGTGGTAATGTCATGAGCTGAAGGTTCAGGGGAAAGGACCACGCCATGACATCGCCGCGCCAACGCCATCTGCCCCGCGATCGCAAACCCGAACTCGAGCGCGACATCACACGTTCGCCGTCGCTGGGCTACGAGGCGCCCGAAGACGCGGGCCTGGTGCGCTGCCTGGCCCACGGCTTCCCGAGCCCGCTGGTGCGCTGGCACTTCCACGAAGAGTACGAACTGCACCTCATCACCGAGACCTCGGGCCGGGCCTTCGTCGGCGACTGGATCGGGCCCTTCCACCCCGGCCACCTGGTGCTGTGCGGGCCGCGCCTGCCGCACAACTGGATCTCGCTGGACATCCCCGAGGGCGGCGCCACCGGCCGCGACCGCGTGATCCAGTTCCGCCACGATCCGATCGAGCGCGCGGCGGCCGAGATCCCCGAGTTGCGCGAGGCGCTGCAACTGCTCGGGCGGGCCCGCCACGGCATCGAGTTCTTCGGCTTCGAGGAGCGCGCGCTGGCGCACTGGGACGCGATCAAGGCCGCCCGCGGCCTGCACCGGCTGGCGCTGTTCCTGGACTACCTGTGCGAACTGGCGCGCTGCAGCGACTACCGGCTGCTGTCGAACGTGCAGATGCAGGGTGTCGAAGGCGACACCGAGGTCGACCAGGTCAACGCCATCGTCAACCGCATCACCTCGAACCTCGCCGAGCCGGTGGCGATGGCGGACATCGCGGGCGAGCTCGGCATGAGCGAGAGCCGCTTCAGCCGCTTCTTCAAGCGCTCGACCGGCAACAGCTTCACCGATTTCGTCAACCGGGTGCGCATCAACAGCGCCTGCCACCTGCTGATGCAGACCGACCACTACGTGACCGACATCTGCTACCAGGTCGGCTTCAACAACGTCGCCAACTTCAACCGCCGCTTCCTCGAGATCAAGGGCATGACGCCGACCGAATTCCGCCGGCAGAGCGACAGCCGCTTCGGCAGCCTGGCCGGATAGGGCCGCGCATGTACCTCGGGCTCGATCTCGGGACCACGGAGCTGAAGGCACTGCTGCTGGACCGCGAGCACCGGATCGTCGCCCTGGCACGCGCCCCGCTGACGGTCAGCCGGCCGGCGCCGCAGTGGTCCGAGCAGGACCCCGCGCAGTGGTGGGCCGCGCTCGAGGCCGCGATGGCTTCGCTGCGCGCGACCGATGCCGGCGCGTTGGCCACGGTGCGCGCCATCGGCCTGTCGGGCCAGATGCACGGGGCGGTCGCGCTCGATGCCGACGGCCAGGTGCTGCGCCCGGCCATCCTCTGGAACGATGGCCGCAGCGCCGCCGAGTGCGACGAACTGACCGCCCGGGTCCCTCGCCTGGCCGCCATCGCCGGCAACCTCGCCATGCCGGGCTTCACCGCGCCCAAGCTGCTCTGGATGCGCGCCCACGAACCGGAGCTGTTCGCCCGCACCGCCTGCGTGCTGTTGCCGAAGGACTGGCTGCGCTTCATGCTGAGCGGTGCGCGGGCCAGCGACATGTCGGACGCCTCGGGCACGCTGTGGCTCGACGTCGGCGCGCGCGACTGGTCCGACGGCCTGCTGGCCAGCTGCGGGCTGACGCGCCGGCAGATGCCCGAATTGGTCGAGGGCAGCGCGGTGGCGGGCCATCTCGCGGCCGGACCGGCGGCGCGCTGGGGTTTGCCGGCCGGCATCCCGATCGCCGGCGGCGCCGGCGACAACGCGGCCAGCGCCGTCGGCATGGGCCTGGTCGGCGCCGGCCAGGGCTTCGTCTCCCTCGGCACCTCGGGCGTCATCTTCGTCAGCGGCGAGCGTTTCGCGCCAGACCCGGCCCGCGCCGTGCACGCGTTCTGCCATGCGCTGCCGGGCCGCTGGCACCAGATGTCGGTGATGCTGTCGGCCACCAGCGCGGTGGATTGGGCGGCGCGCTGCTTCGGGCTCGGCGACGCGCCCGCGCTGCTCGCCGCCGCCGCGACCCTCGACGCCGATGGCCGCCACGGCGCGCCGCTGTTCCTGCCCTACCTGTCGGGCGAGCGTTCGCCGCACAACGACCCCGGGGCCCAGGGCGTGCTGTTCGGGCTGACGCACGCGCACGGGCCGGCGCAAATCGCCTATGCGGTGGTCGAGGGCGTGAGCTTCGGGCTGCGCGACGGGCTGGACACGCTCGCCCGGCCCGTCGGCGAGCTGGTGCTGGTCGGCGGCGGCGCGCGCAGCGCCTGGTGGGCCCAGCTGCTGGCCGACGTGCTCGATGTGCCGCTGGCGCTCTGCGAGGGCAGCGAAGCCGGTGGCGCCTTGGGCGCTGCACGGCTCGCATGGCTGGCCGATGGCGGCTCGGAAGCGGAGGTCTGCCGGCGGCCCGAGACGCGCCGGCGCTTCGAACCGTCCCGCCCGCCGCAAGACGCGCTGGCCTCGCGGCACGGCCGCTTTCAGGCGCTCTATGCGGCGCTGCGCCCGTCGTTTCGCAACCGCGCCGCGTAGGCGCTCACGACCCGCCGATGGGCCCGAACGAAGTCCGCAGCCCCGCATAGTCCGTCGGCCCGCTGCTTTCCGGCGGATGGCCGGTGGCCGACAGCCAGGCCGCGATGCTCGGCAGCCGGCGGTCGAAATAAAGCTGCAGCTGCGGCCAGCTGCCGGCGGCGGTATGGGCCTCGGTGATTTCCAGTGCCTCGACGGCGATGCTGCGCAGGCTGCTCACCATCGCCAGCGAGCGTCCGTCCAGCAGTTGCAAGGTGACCTCCCGCCCCTGGGCCAGGATCTCCTCGAGGACGCGCCGGTGCACCGCGTAGTCGGCCCAGCTGCGCTTCACGCAGGCATCGTTGAGCTCGCGGAACACCCAGTGCATGTTGTTGGCGAACATGACCGCCACCTGGGCGGCCTGCCGAAGCCCTTGCCGGGAGCCCTGGAGCTGCAGCCGCGCCGCCCAGGCGATCGCCAGCAGCACGCCCACGGTCTGCACCCAGGCCGCCCATTCGGCCGAGGTCGACGGCCGGTAGAACCACGCCACGACCGCCAGGCCCGCGCCGCCGGCGGCCAACGCCGCGCCAATTTTCTGCATGGTCGCTCCCGATCCGGGGGCCGCGGCGCTCAAGAGCGCGGCCCCGCCTTGCCGAACATCTTCCGGACCGCCGCCACACCGGCCACCAGGGCATTGGCATAGGTCGAGTGCGGGTCCATGGCCGCCTCGATGGGCAGATAGGGAAGTGCTTCATCCATCACGTAGTCGCTGGCTTCCAGCAACACCCAATAGAACTCGCCCTCTTCGAGTTCTTGCACGGTCAGCGCGATATTCCGCAATTGGGGCATGGAGTTGGGAGGGCTTGGGGATCGGACGAATCGATCCTATGCAGCCCCATCGACAACGCCTAGTCACAATTTCACGAATCGTTGCAAATGTGACTACTAGTAATTAAAAACGCAAGCACTCTGTGCGCCAAATGCGTATTTGTATGCGGATTGCAACTTGAGCCAGGGGGCTTCGCCTACATGCCTCCCTGCGCAGGCGACCTAAGCTGAAGCGTCCAACCCGCAAGGAGGAGACATGAAGCACTTCACCCTGGACCCCCACATGACCGCGGCCGTGGGCGGCGCCTTTTACCCTACCGGTCATACCTTCGTAATGTTTCCGGATGCAACGGACGCCAGCGTCGTGGGCCATCGGCTGCTCGAGAACGGTTTCAGCGGCGACGAGATCTACCTGATTCCGCCGCACGTCGTGCTGGAGCAGATCACGCCCACCGTCCGCGATGGCGACAGCCCGCTGCCCTCGGCCGGCACCGACGCCGCCACGGTCCGCGCCTACACCAAGCTGGCGCGCGAAGGGCACACGGCGCTCTTGGTCAAGACTCGCGACGAGGCCGCCGCGAACCGCTTGATGGAGCATGTGCGCATGGTGACGTTCTCGATCGCCCAGCGCTACCGGATGCTGGTGATCGAGGATCTCTGAACTGAAGGCGGCGCCGCGAGCTCAGGTGCCGGCCGCGCGCAGCAGCACGGTGCGGGCCATCGCCTGCGCCAGTTCCTGCTCGCCCAGGCAGACCGTGACCGCGTCCTGCTGGGTCAGGAGGCGTGCCTCGTCCTCGTTGTGGCTTCGGATCACGGTCTCGATCGACGGATTCAGGGTCCGCGCCGCCTCGATCATCTGACGCACGTTGATCGCATCCGCGGTGGCGATCACCAGCACCCGGGCGCGCGCGATGTGGGCCTGGATCAGCACCGCGGGATCGGCCGCATCGCCCCACACCGCCGCCATGCCCTCGCCGCGCAGCTGCTCCACGATGGCGCGGTTCTGCTCGGCCACCACGAACGGAATGTCGTGCGCCGCCAGCGCGGCCGCGATGCGCCGGCCGACGCGGCCGTAGCCCACCAGCACCACCTGGCGCGAGAGGTACCTGGCCTCGGTGTGCATCGGCAGTTCGGCCAGCGGATCGTCGCGCGACGCCAGCCCGCGCGCGAAGGACGAATGCGCGTGCAGCCACTGCTGCACCGGCCCGATCAGGCTGAACCAGAGCGGATTGCTGGCGATCGAGATCAGCGCCCCGGCCAGCAGCAGGCTCTGGCCCTCGGGCGGCAGCAGCCCGAGCGAGCCGCCGAGCGCCGCCAGGATGAAGGAGAACTCGCCGATCTGGGCCAGGCTGGCGCTGACCGTGAGCGCGGTGCCCAGCGGGTAGCGCAGCAGCAGCACCAGGGCACAGGCCGCGACCGACTTGCCGACCACGATCACCAGCACCACCGCCAGCACCTGCAACGGCCGCTCGATCAGCACCGCCGGGTCGAACAGCATGCCGACCGAGACGAAGAACAGCACCGCGAAGGCATCGCGCAGCGGCAGCGACTCCTGGGCGGCGCGGTGGCTGAACTCGGACTCGCGCATCACCACGCCGGCGAAGAAGGCGCCCAGCGCGAACGAGACGCCGAACAGCGCCGCCGAGGCGAAGGCGATGCTGACCGCGGCCGCCACCACGCAGAGCGTGAAGAGCTCGCGCGAGTTGGTGCGCGCCACCTGCCACAGGATCCACGGGAACAGCCGCCGGCCGACCACCAGCATCAGCAGCACGAAGCCGCCGACCTGCAGCAGCGTGAGGCCCAGCGTCTGCCAGACCGGCGCGCCGGTGTCGACCGGCGCGGCACCGTCCAGCGCGCCCGCGAGCGGCGGCAGCAGCACCAGCACCAGCACCATCGCCAGGTCTTCCACCACCAGCCAGCCGACCGCGATCCGGCCGGTGAAGGTCTCCAGGATGCCCAGGCTCTCGAGCGCGCGCAGCAGCACCACCGTGCTGGCCACCGAGAGCGCCAGCCCGAACACCAGCGCCCCGCCCGGACTCCAGCCCCACCAGCTGGCGAGCCCGGCACCGAACAGCGTCGCCACCGCCATCTGCACCAGCGCGCCCGGCAGCGCGACCTTGCGCACGGCCAGCAGGTCGTCGAGCGAGAAATGAAGGCCGACGCCGAACATCAGCAGCATCACGCCGATCTCGGCGAGCTGGGCGGCGATGCCGGCGTCGGCGACGAAACCCGGGGTGAACGGCCCGATGATCACGCCCGCCAGCAGGTAGCCGACCAGCGCCGGCAGCCGCAGCCGCGTCGCCAGGAAGCCGAGCACCAGCGCCAGGCCGAGGCCGGCGGCGATGGTGTTGATCAGTGAAACGCTGTGGGGCATCGACTTGCATTCTGCAAGAACGACACCCCGGCAAGGTCACGAGGCCATCTTTTCCGTACGGGCGTTGATCAGCACCTCGGGCTCCTGGGCCTCGATCCAGGTCTCGTTGTTGAGCCCGGCCTGCAGGCGCTCCATGTCCAGCGCGTCGGTCCACTTGGCGACCACCAGGGTGGCGACGCCATTGCCGATCAGGTTGGTCAGCGCCCGTGCCTCGGACATGAAGCGGTCGATGCCGAGAATCAGCGCCAGGCCCGCCACCGGCACATGGCCGACCGCCGACAGCGTGGCCGCCAGCACGATGAAGCCGCTGCCGGTCACGCCCGCGGCGCCCTTCGAAGTCAGCAGCAGCACACCGAGCAGCGTGATCTCCTGCATCAGCGTCATCGGCGTGTTGGTCGCCTGGGCGATGAAAACTGCCGCCATCGTCAGATAGATCGAGGTGCCGTCGAGATTGAACGAGTAGCCGGTCGGGATCACCAGGCCGACGGTGGTCTTGTTGGCGCCCAGGTTCTCCAACTTCTCCATCATCCGCGGCAGCACCGACTCGGACGACGAGGTGCCCAGCACGATCAGCAGTTCTTCCTTGATGTACTTGATGAACTTCCAGATGCTGAATCCGTGCAGCCGGGCGATCGTGCCGAGCACCACGAAGATGAACAGCAGGCAGGTCAGGTAGAAGGTGCCCATCAGCTTGCCGAGGGAGAACAGCGAGCCGATGCCGTACTTGCCGATCGTGAAGGCCATGGCGCCGAAGGCACCGATCGGCGCCAGCTTCATGATGTAGTTGACGATCACGAAGAGCACGTGCGAGCCCTTCTCGATGACATCGAACACCAGCGTGCCGCGGCCGCCGAAGCGGTGCAGCGCGAAGCCGAACAGCACCGCGATCAGCAGCACCTGCAGGATCTCGCCCTTGGCGAAGGCATCGACCAGGGTGTTCGGGATGACGTGCATCAGGAAGTCGACCGTGCCCTCCATCTTGCCCGGCCCGGTGTAGGCGGCCAGCGCCCGGGTGTCCAGCGACGCCGGATCGATGTTCATGCCGGCACCCGGCTTGAGCAGGTTGACCAGCACCAGCCCGACCACCAGCGCGATGCTGCTCACGATCTCGAAGTACAGCAGCGCCAGGCCGCCGGTCTTGCCGACCTTCTTCATGTCCTCCATGCCCGCGATGCCGACCACCACGGTACAGAAGATGATCGGCGCGATCATCATCTTGATCAGCTTGATGAAGCCGTCGCCCAGCGGCTTCATCGATTCGCCGAGCGCGGGGTAGAAGTGGCCGAGCAGCACGCCGATGATCACCGCGGTGATGACCTGGACATAGAGGGACTTGTAGATGGGGGGTTTCGCTGGCAGGGTGGCTGGCATCGGTGTGGGTGTCATGCGGTGATCTCCAGATGTGGTGTGTTTGGAATGGGAGACAGGAACCGGCGCACGCGCCGCGCACATGAAAAAACCCGCCGTGGCGGGTTTTTTCGCAGCGTCTTCCGTGGCGGCGCCTCAGTGCATGTGGAGCCCACCATTGACCGAGAAGTCGGCCCCGGTGGAATACCCGCCTTCGTCGGTCGCCAGCCACGCGATGATGGAGGCGATCTCGCTCGGCTCGCCGAGGCGTTTGACCGGGATCGTGCCGACGATCTTGTCGAGCACTTCCTGGCGGATCGCCTTCACCATGTCGGTACCGATGTAGCCCGGGCTGACGGTGTTGACGGTCACGCCCTTGGCGGCGAGCTCCTGTGCCAGCGCCATCGTGAAGCCGTGCATGCCAGCCTTGGCGGCCGAATAGTTGGTCTGCCCGGCCTGCCCCTTGGCGCCGTTGACAGAGCTGATGTTGATGATCCGGCCCCAGCCCTTTTCGACCATGTCGCCGACCACCTGCTTGGTGACGTTGAACATGCTGTTGAGGTTGGTCTCGATCACCGAGCTCCAGTCTTCCGGTGTCATCTTGAGGAACATCCGGTCGCGCGTGATACCCGCGTTGTTGACCAGGACGTCGATGCTGCCGTGCTCGGCCTTGGCCTTGGTGAAGGCCTCGACGGTGGACTGCCAGTCTCCGACGTTGCCGACCGAGGCATGGAACTCGTAGCCCTCGGCCTTCTGCTCCGCCAGCCATTTGGCGTGATCGCGGGTGGGGCCGCAGCCGGCGATGACGGTGAAACCGTCCTTGGCCAGGCGCTGGCAAATGGCCGTTCCGATGCCCCCCATGCCCCCGGTGACGTATGCGACTTTTTTGCTCATGAAGTTTCCTTGGTATTTGCGAGCCTGAACAGGCGTTGACCACTTTATCGAAGTTTTTGGAGCCCGCCCGATGAGGAAAACACTGACCCCTCAATGCAACCGGGTGTCACAAGCCGTCCATATACTGAGTCGATGTCCTCAATCGAGCTGATCGACATCGCCAAATCATGGGGCGACGCCACCGCCCTGCAGTCGGTCAACCTGCAAATCGAACCCGGCTCATTCTGCGTGCTGCTCGGCCCGTCCGGCTGCGGCAAGTCGACCACGCTGCGGATCCTGGCCGGGCTGGAAACCGCCACCGAAGGCCGGGTGGTCATCGACGGCCGCGACGTCACCGCCCTGCCGCCGGCCCAGCGCGGGATCGCGATGGTGTTCCAGAACTACGCCCTCTTCCCGCACCTGAGCGTGGCCGACAACATCGGCTTCGGCCTGTCGGTGCGAAAGACGCCGGCGGCCGAAAGCGCGCGCCGGCTGCGCGAGGTCGCCGCCCTGCTGGGCCTCGACGCCCTGCTCGATCGCAAGCCCTCGCAGCTCTCGGGCGGCCAGCAGCAGCGGGTGGCCCTGGGCCGGGCGCTGGTGGCGCAGGCCAAGGTCTGTCTCATGGATGAACCGCTGTCCAACCTGGACGCCCAATTGCGCCAGGACATGCGGCGCGAGCTGCGCGAGCTGCAGCGCCAGCTTGGGCTGACGGTGGTCTACGTCACCCACGACCAGACCGAGGCCATGAGCATGGCCGACCAGGTGGTTCTGCTGAATCGCGGCCGCATCGAGCAGGCCGGCCTGCCGCGCACGCTCTACGCCCGCCCCGCCACCACCTTCGCGGCCCGCTTCATCGGCACCCCGGCCATGAACCTGGTGGCGCTGGAAGGCGGCTGCATCGCCGGCAGCGAGGTCGCCACCGGCCATGACGCCGCGATGCTCGGCGTCCGGCCGGAAGCCATCGCGCTCGCTCCGCGCGGCATCCCCGCCACGGTCCGGGGCCTCGAATACCTGGGCGCCGACCTGGTGCTGCGCTGCGCGATCGGCAGCCAGGTGCTGCTGGTGCGCACGGCGGGCGGCTGCGAGGCCGCGCCGGGCGACCAGGTCGGCCTGTACTGGGCGCCCGAAGACAGCCACGGCTTCGATGCCGCCGGCCACCGCATCGATTGATTTCACTCCCGAGGAAGAAGACCATGAAACGCAAGACTTTCGTCCGGGGCCTGGCCCTGCCCCTGCTGGCCGCCGGCGGCCTGTTCGCCGCCGGCACCGGCCTCGTGTACGCCCAGGCGCCGGTGGAACTCCAGTTCTACTACCCGGTCGCGGTCGGCGGCCCGATCGCCAAGACCATCGACGGCTTCGCCGCCGGCTTCATGAAGGAGAACCCGGGCGTGAAGGTCTCGCCGATCTACGCCGGCACCTACCAGGAGACCATCGTCAAGGCCCTGACCGCGCACAAGTCGGGCACGCCGCCGGTCACCTCGGTGCTGCTGTCGACCGACATGTTCACGCTGATCGACGAGGAGGCGATCGTCCCCTTCGACGACTTCGTGAAGACGGCCGAGGACAAGGCCTGGCTGGGCGGCTTCTACAAGGCCTTCATGATGAACAGCCAGACCGGCGGCAAAACCTGGGGCATTCCGTTCCAGCGCTCGACCGTGGTCATGTACTGGAACAAGGAGCTGTTCAAGGAAGCCGGGCTCGACCCGAACAAGCCGCCGGCCACCTGGGCCGAGCTGAAAGACGCCGCCACCAAGCTGACCAGGAAGGACGCCGGCGGCAAGGTCGCGCAATGGGGGGTGCAGATCCCGTCGAGCGGCTTCCCCTACTGGCTGTTCCAGACCCTGACGACGCCGAACGACGCCATCCTCGCCAACGAGGCTGGCACCGCCGTGAAGTTCGACGATCCGAAGGTGATCGAGGCCCTGCAGTACTGGGTCGACCTCGGCAAGGCCGGCATCCACCCGCCCGGCGTGGTCGAGTGGGGCACCACGCCCAAGGACTTCTTCGAGAAGAAGGCCGCCATCATCTACACCACCACCGGCAACCTGACCAACATCAAGGCCAACGCCAAGTTCGACTTCGGCGTCGGCATGATCCCGGGCAACAAGCGCAAGGGCTCGCCCACCGGCGGCGGCAACTTCTACATATTCAAGAAGTCGACGCCGGCGCAGCAGGATGCCGCCTTCAAGTTCGTCAAGTGGATCACCCAGCCCGAGCGGGCTGCGCAATGGAGCATGGACACCGGCTACGTCGCCGTCTCGCCGGCCGCCTACGAGACCGACACGCTGCGCAAGTACGGCCGCGACTTCCCCGCCGCACTGGTGGCGCGCGACCAGCTGCCGGTGTCGGTCGCCGAGTTCTCCACCCACGACAACCAGCGCGTGACCAAGGCGCTCAACGATGGCCTGCAGGCCGCGCTGACCGGCAGCAAGACGCCGGCGCAGGCGATGCAGGACGCGCAGCGCGAGGCCGACCGGATCCTGCGCGCGTCCAAGTGAGGCAAGGCACCACCGCCGGCAGCAGCACCGCCCGCGAGGCGGCGCACGCCTGGCTGCTGCTGTTGCCGGCGCTGGTGCTGCTGGTCGCGTTCACGCACTGGCCGGCGGTCTCGACGCTGGTCGACAGCTTCTACTCGACGCCCAAGGGCAGCCGCGCCGGCGTCTGGGTCGGGCTCGAGAACTACCAGGTCATGGTCGGCGACCCGGTGTTCTGGAAGGCGGTGCGCAACAACCTCTGGTTCGCGGGCGCGACCATTCCGATGTCGATAGCGCTGGCGCTGGTGATGGCGCTGTGGGTCAACGAGCGCATCGCGGGCCGCGCCTTCCTGCGCATGGCCTACTTCACGCCGACGGTGCTGCCGATGATCGCGGTGGCCAACATCTGGCTGTTTTTCTACACGCCGCAGTATGGCCTGCTCGAGCAGATCACCGGCGCGCTGGGCCTGCCCTCGCACAACTGGCTCGGCAGCCCGGCGACGGCACTCGGCGCGGTCACGCTGGTGGCGATCTGGAAAGAGGCCGGCTTCTTCATGATCTTCTACCTGGCGGCGCTGCAGAGCCTCAATCCGAGCCTGCGCGAGGCTGCGGCGATCGAAGGCGCCTCGCGCTGGTATTTCTTCCGCCGGGTGCAATGGCCGCTCTTGATGCCGACCACGCTGTTCGTGCTGGTCAATGCCTTCATCAACGCCTTCCGGATGGTCGACCACCTGTTCGTGCTGACCCGCGGCGGGCCCGACAACGCCTCGATCCTGCTGCTCTACCACCTGTACGAAGTGGGCTTCAGCTTCTGGGACACGGCCTACGCCTCGGCGATCACCGTGGTGCTGGTGGTGGTGCTGGCGGGCATCGCGCTGTTCCAGTTCTTCGTGCTCGACCGCAAGGTGCACTACAAATGAGCGCGTCGGCCCAACGCCTGGCCTACAACGAGCCCACGCTGCTCGACACGTTGGCCGCCTGGCTGCTCGCGCTGCTGTGGATCCTGCCGCTGGCCTACGCGGTCTGGACCGCCTTCCACCCGGCCGAATTCTCGACCCGCTTCGCGCTCGCGGCGCCGCTCACGCTGGACAACTTCCGCCGCGCCTGGGAGGCCGCGCCGTTCGCGCGCTACTTCCTCAACACCACCTTGCTGGTGGCGATGGTGCTGGTGGTGCAACTGGTGCTGGGCACGCTTGCGGCCTATGCCTTCGCGCGCTACCGCTTCAAGGGCCGCGGCGTCGCCTTCGCCCTGGTGCTGGTGCAGTTGATGATCATGCCGGACATCCTGCTGGTCGAGAACTACAAGACCATGGCGAAGCTCGGCCTGGTCGACACGCTGCTGGCCATCGGCCTGCCCTACTTCGCCTCGGCCTTCGCGATCTTCCTGTTGCGCCAGACCTTCATGGGCATTCCGAAGGAGCTCGACGAGGCCGCGCGGGTCGAGGGCGCCAGCGCGCTGCAGACGCTGTGGCGCGTCTACGTGCCGCTCGCCAGGCCGGTCTACACCGCCTTCGCGCTGGTGTCGGTGAGCTTCCACTGGAACAATTTCCTCTGGCCGCTGATCATCACCAACAGCGTCAACGCGCGGCCGCTGACCGTGGGCCTGCAGGTGTTCTCGTCGGTCGACCAGGGCGTCGACTGGTCGGTCATCACGGCCGCCACCTTGATGACTTCGGCGCCGCTGCTGATCGCTTTCCTGCTGTTCCAGCGGCAGTTCGTGCAGAGCTTCATGCGCGCCGGCATCAAGTGAAAGCTCAATAGGACTTCGGCAGGCCGAGCACCTTCTCGGCGATGAAGCAGAGGATCAGCTGCGGACTCACGGGCGCCAGGCGCGGGATCCAGGCTTCGCGCAGGTAGCGTTCGACGTGGTACTCCTTCGCGTAGCCCATGCCGCCGTGCGTCAGGATCGCGTTCTCGCAGGCGCCATAGCAGGCTTCCGCAGCGAGGAACTTCGCGCTGTTGGCCTCGGCGCCGCAGGGCAGCTGCTGGTCGTAGAGCCAGGCGGCCTTCTGCACCATCAGGTGCGCCGCCTCGAGTTCCATCCACGACCTCGCCAGCGGATGCTGGATCGCCTGGTTCATGCCGATCGGGCGGCCGAACACTTCGCGCTCGTTGGCATAGTTGGCGGCGCGCTCCAGCGCGGCGCGGCCCAGGCCGATCGCCTCCGACGCGATCAGGATGCGCTCGGGGTTCAGGCCATGCAGGATGTAGCTGAATCCCTTGCCTTCCTCGCCCACCCGGTCCTCGACCGGGATCCGAAGGCCGTCGATGAAGACCTGGTTCGAATCGACGCACTTGCGGCCCAGCTTCTCGATCTCGCGGACCTCGACCTTCGAGCGGTCCAGGTCCGTGTAGAAGAGGCTCAGGCCCTCGGTGCCCGTGCAGTCCTCGACCGGCGTGGTGCGCGCCAGCAGCAGGATCTTGTTCGCGACCTGGGCCGTGCTGATCCAGACCTTCTGCCCGTGCACCACGTAGTGGTCGCCTTCGCGGACAGCCCGTGTCTTCAGCTTGAGGGTGTTCAGGCCGGTGTTCGGCTCGGTCACGCCGAAGCATGCGCGGTCCTTGCCCTGGATCAGCGGCGGCAGCCAGCGCCGCTTCTGCTCGTCCGTCCCGAAGACGACCACGGGATGCAGACCGAAGATGTTCATGTGGACCGCGGACGCACCCGACAAGCCGGCGCCGGTCGCGGAGATGGTGTGCATCATCAGTGCCGCGTCGCTGATGCCGAGCCCCGCGCCGCCATGCTCTTGCGGCATCGCGATGCCGAGCCAGCCCGACTCGGCGAGCGCACTGTGGAAGTCGGCCGGAAAGCCGCCCTCGCGATCCTTGCGCAGCCAATAGTCGGCATCGAAAGGCGCGCAGACCTTTTCGATGGCGTTGCGGATCTGTTCCTGCTCCGGTGTGAGGCTGAAGTTCATGGAGGTCTCCTGATTCAATCGTAGGCGGGCCGGCGAAGCTTTTCCGGCGACTCTGCGTAGGGCGGGCTGTAGATCACCAGCAGCTTGACCGGGGTGTCGCTCGTCACCTGAAAGACGTGCATGGCGTCGGCCGGAAAGAAGCAGGTGTCGCCGGCTGCCATGTCGAAGGCTTCGCCCGCCACCTCCACATGTGCCGTGCCCTCCAGCAGGTGGCAGGCCTGCTCGACGCCCGGGTGCGCGTGCGGCAATGCGCCGCCGCCCTTCTGCAAGGTGCCGAGCACCACCTCCATCTGGCGTGCGCCCGTGGTTTCCGGGCCGATGAGGCGCTGATTGCTCGTGTGGTGGTGATTGGCGGGCCGGTAGCTCGGGACGTCCTGGCTGCGGACCAGGTACTTCGGTTTCATGATCGGATTCATGATCAGGTGCTCGGCGCCGTGCAGGCGCCGCTGGCCAGGAGGCCGCGGACAGCGGTATCCGAATAGCCGGCCTCGCGCAGCAGTTCGACGGTGTGCTCCCCCAGGCGCGGCGCGGGCGCGGGCTCGCGCTCGGGAGGGGTCGCGGACCACTTCGTCGGCGGCGCCATCACGTGCAGCAGCCCCTCCGTCGGATGCAGGGTCTGGCGCAGGAATCCGGTCGCACGCAGCTGGGCGTTCGCCAGCAGGTCGGCCGGGCTGTTCATCGGCATGTTGGGAACGTCGGCCGCATCGAGCAGCGCCCGCCACTCGGCCGTTGTGCGCCTGCGCATGATCCGCGAGACCTCGGCATAGACGGCGTCGATGTGGGCCGCGCGCGCGCCGTGCGTCGCGAAGCGCGGATCGGCCCCGAGGCCGTCGCTCTCCCCGATGGCCTCGAAGAAGCTGCGCCAGTGCTTGTCGTTGTAGATCAGCACGCACAGGCGCCCATCCCGCGTGGCGTACGGCTTCCTGTGGGGAGTCAGCAGCCGTGCATAGCCGGGCTCGCCCCGCGGCGGATCGAAGCTCAGTCCGGCCATGTGGTCGCCCAGGATGAACTGCGACATCGACTCGAACATGGGCACGCTCACCGCTTGCCCCTGCCCCGTCTGGCTGCGCGCATACAGCGCCGCGGTGACGGCGTAGACCGCATGCAGGCCGGTGACGCGATCGCAGAGCGTCGTCGGCGCATAGATCGGCTCGGGCGCGCCGTACTGCTGCATGAGCCACGGCACGCCCGTGGCGCCCTGGATCAGGTCGTCATAGGCCGGCCGCGCCGCATCGGGCCCGTCCTGGTCGAAGCCGCAGCAGTTCACGTAGATGATCCGCGGACTGCGCTCCTTGACGGCTTCGTAGTGCAGGCCCAGGCGTGCCATCGCCTTCGGCCGCACGTTGCTGACGAGCACGTCGCAGCCCTCGGCGAGCTTCAGCACCGCCTCGCGCCCATCGTCGGCTTTCAGGTCGAGGGCGATGCTGCGCTTGCCTGCATTGGCGTGCAGGAAGATGTGCCCCATGCCGGGATTCTTCATGGGCCCGACGTGGCGCATGTTGTCGCCCTCGCGGCTCTCCACCTTGATGACGTCGGCGCCCAGTTCGGCCAGGATCTGGGTCGCATACGGCCCCATGACCACCGAAGTCATGTCGAGCACGCGCACACCCGAGAGCGGGCCGCGGCGCGCGCGATCTGCTTGCTGCTTCATGGCTATTCCTGGCGGATGCCGGCCTGCTTGATCAGCGCGGTCCAGTGCGCGAGCTGGTCGGCCACGTACTTCGCGAAATCGTCCGGGCCGCTGCTGGGCCAGACTTCGAAGCCGAGCTGCGCGAGCTGGTCCTGCACTTCCTTTTCGGCCAGCACCTGCCGGAGCTCGGCGTCCAGCCGCTCCACGACGGGCCGGGGCATGCCGGCCGGCCCGAGGACGCCGTTCCAGGAGGTCAGGTCGAAGCCCTTGACCGTGTCGGCCACGGGCGCCACGCCGGGCAGCGACTTGACCGGCCCCCTGGTCGTCACCGCCAGCGCCCGGACGCTGCCCGCCTTGATCATCGACATGCTGGAGCCGAGGTCGGCGACATACATCTGCACCTGCCCGCCCATCAGATCCGTCAAGGCCTGCGGGCTGGACTTGTAGGGTATGCCGAGCATGTCGATGCCGGCGATCCGCTTGATGGTCTCGGCGGCCGCCAGCGAGGTGCTGTTCGGCGTCGCATAGGAGAGCTTGCCCGGGTTCGCCTTGGCGTAGTCGATCAGCTCCTTCATGCTGTTCACGGGCAGCTTCGAACCCACGACCACCGCGAAGGGCAGCTCGCCCACGCGGGCGATCGGCGTGAAGTCCTTGATCGGGTCGTACTTCAGGTTGGCGAACAGTGCCGGGTTGGCCGAATGCGAAGTGTTCGTCGTCATGAACAGCGTGTAGCCGTCGGGCTTGGCCTTGGCGACGTACTGGGCGCCGATCTGGGCACTGGCGCCCGCCTTGTTGTCCACCAGCACCGGCTGCCTGAGCCGCTCGCCCAGCCGCTTCGCCACGATGCGCGCGACGGCGTCCGTGCCGCTGCCGGCCGCGAACGGCACCACCATCGTGATCGGCGCCGCGGGATAGTCCTGCGCGGCGGCAAGCGTCGAGCCGACGAGGGCCAGCAGCGCCAGGGCCCGTTGAAATGGATGCATGCGGTTGTCTCCTGTAGGTCCGTCGTCTGGATTGCGACGTCCCGGATCTTGGAGACGATGATCATTTGCGTCCAATTCACATTGTGGCTGGATCGATTCATTTCTAGAATCGTTGCGGATGAAGCTGAATTCCCTCCGGTACTTTGCCGTGCTGGCCGAAGAACTCCATTTCGGACGCGCCGCCGACCGGCTGGCGATCACCCAGCCGCCCTTGAGCCTGGCGATCAAGGCGCTGGAGGAAGAGCTGGGCGTGCGGCTGCTGCTGCGCAGCAGCAAGCACGTCGAACTGACGCCGGCCGGCTCCGCCTTCCTCGAGGAAGCCCGCCAGATCCTGGATCGCGTCGCGCGGGCTTCGTCGATCGCCCTGGCCGTGGCCAGCGGCAGCCGCGGCCGGCTCGACGTCGGAATGGCCGGCTCCCTGGTCTACCGCGGCGTGCCGGCCATCGTGCAACGCTTCGACACCGACGCCCACGGCATCGAACTGATCCTGCACGAGATGTCGACCGCGGAGCAGCTCCAGGGCCTGCTGCACGGCCAGCTCGATGCGGGCTTCCTCAATGCCTTCGTGGTCCCGCCCCAGCTGCGCTCGCTGCCGCTGGTCGACGACGAGTTCGTGCTCTGCCTCCCGGCCGCCCACCGCTACGCCGGCGCGGAGGCAGTCGATCTCGGCGACCTGTGCGAAGAGCGCTTCGTGATGTTCTCGCGCGACGTGTCGCCGGCGAACTACGACAACGTGATCGCCATCTTCAGCCGCGCCGGCGTCCATCCGAAGACGGTCCATGCCGCGCGCCAGTGGCTCACCATCGTGGCGATGGTGGCCGAAGGGCTGGGGGTGTCGCTGGTGCCGCGCTCGCTCGCGCGGTCGCGCGTCGACAACGTCCGCTTCGTGCCGTTCACCGGCGCCTCGGCCATCACGCCGGCCTTGCTGGTCTGGAATCCGGCCCGCACCAGTCCGGCCCTCGAGAAATTCGTCGCCAGCGCCGGCTCGACGATCGAGGGGCTGCGCGAGGCGATGCTGCCGATGCCCAGCCGCAAGCAGCAACAGGGTCGGAGCAACCTGATAAAACGCCCTCATCAACGCTGATGGGAACGCCATGAAACTCGTGACCTGGAACACCCAATGGTGCCGCGGCCTCGACGACGCCGTCAGTCCGCGGCGGATCGTCGACGGCGCGCGCGCCATGGCCGACTTCGACGTGCTGTGCCTGCAGGAGATCGCCTCGGGCTTCGACGGCATGCCGGGCCAGCCCGGCGACCAGCCGGCCGAACTGCAGGCCCTGCTGCCGGGCTTCCGGCTGTTCTTCGGCGCCGCGGTCGACGAGTTCGGCGCCGACGGCCGGCCGATGCGATTCGGCAACCTGATCGCCACCCGGCTGCCGGTGTCCCGCGTCCAGCATCACCCCCTGCCGTGGCCGGCCGACCCGACCGTGACCAGCATGCCGCGCATGTGCACCGTGGTCACGCTCGCCAGCCCCGAGCTCGGCTCGCTGCGCGTGATGACCACCCACCTGGAGTACTACTCGCCGAGCCAGCGCCTGGCCCAGGCCCGGGCTTTGCGCGCGCTGCATCTGGAGGCCTGCGAGCAGGCCGCGGCGCCACCCGTCGACCCGCGCGAAGTCTCGCCTTTCCAAGCAAAGACGCACACGCCGCAGGCGATCCTGTGCGGCGACTTCAACATGGCGGCGAGCGACCCGGCCTACGACGAGATCGTGCAGGCCTTCGTCGACCCGGCGCTGCCGGCCGGGGGCACGCCCGCAAGACGCCTGCAGGATGCCTGGCCGCTGGCCCACCCGGAGCGGCCGCAGGACCCGACCTTCCGCCTCTTCGACCGCACTTATGGGCCCGACCCGGTCGCCTGCGACTTCGTCTTCGTGAGCGATTCGCTGGCGCCGCGGGTGCGCAAGGTCGAGGTCGACCTGCAGACGCAGGCCTCCGACCATCAGCCGGTCATGATCGAACTCGGGGACTGATCACTCCCCCTGGATGCCCGCGGCCCGGATCACCTTGCCCCACTTGGCGACCTCGGCCGTCAGATGGCTGCGCAGCGCCTCGGGCGTGACCTTGTCCATCGGCACGATCTCCGAGCTCAAGTCGGCCAGGCGCTGCTTGACCACCGGGTCCTGCAGCGCCACGCGCAGCGCGGCATTGATCTTGTCGATCACCGCCGGCGGCGTGCCCTTCGGCGCATAGACGCCGTGCCAGACGCGTACGTCGAAGCCCTTCAGGCCCTGCTCGTCGAGCGTCGGGATGTTCGGCAGGCTCGACAGGCGCTGGGGCGTGGTCACGCCGAACACCTTGACCCGGTTGCCCTCCTTGATCACCGGGGCGGTTTGCGTGGTCTGGTCGCACAGCAGGTCGACCTGGCCGCCCATCAGGTCGTTGAGCGCCGGCCCGGCGCCCTTGTAGGGCACGGTGGTCAGCTCGACCCCGATCTGGCTCGTGAACAGCAGGCCGCAGAGCTGCGAGACCGCGCCGATGCCGGCGTTGGCGAGCGACACCTTGTCCTTGTTGGCCTTGACGTAGGCCAGCAGTTCCTGAAAGTTGTTGGCCGGAAAGTCCTTGCGCGACAGCAGCGTCATCGGCACGTCGAGCACCTGCCCGACGTACTCGAAATCCTTCAGCGGGTCGTACGACAGCTTCTTGTAGAGCGCCGGCGCGGTCGCCATGCCCATGTGATGGATCAGGATGGTGTAGCCGTTCGGTGCCGCCCGCGCCACGCGCGCGGGCGCGATGGTGCCGCCGGCGCCGACCGTGTTCTCGACGATGACGGTCTGGCCCAGCGACTTGCCCATGGGGATCGCCAGCATGCGCGCGACCACGTCGGTGGGCCCGCCGGCCGAATAGGGCACCACCATCGTGACGGGCTTGTCGGGCCAGGGGGCCTGCGCGGCGGCCGGTGCCTGGAGGGTGGCCAGGGCAGCGCCCAGGATGACGCCGGTCAGCGCCTTCAGCTTTGTTTCCATGTTGTCTCCCGAGTGGAACGGGCATGGTCGGTGCTGCGCCGGGATCGCGCAATCGGCGAATTCGGAAGGCGGGCTTCGGTTTTCGGAAACCCTGTGCAGGAATGCGCAGATCGCACCCTGCCCGGCGCTCACATCACGCCGAAAGTCGCCAGCGCCTCGCAGGCGCTCATGCCGCCGCGGATCGCGTCGGCCACCTTGTTTTCGGTGCGGACCTTGTCCAGGGCCTTGGCCACCGCCTCGCGCTCGACCGCGCGCGGGATCACCAGCACGCCCTCGCGGTCGCCGAACAGCAGGTCACCGGGCGCGATGCGCACGCCCTCGATCTCGATCGTGCAGCGGTAGTCGATGACCTGGCCGCGCACGCCCTGGTCCTGCGCATAGGTGCCGCGGCAGAAGACGTCGAAGCCGAGCCGCTCGATCTCGCCGGCGTCCCGCACGTAGCCGTCCAGGATGGCACCGGCCGCCTTCAGGTGCTGCGCCCGGGTCGACATCAGGCCGCCCCACAGGGCATAGCGCAGCGAGGCACCGGTGGCGATGTAGATCTCGCCCGGCTTCAGGTCGTCGAGCGCCTCCAGCATCAGGCCGAAGGGCTTGCCCGACAGGGGCCCGGCCGAGCGCGTGCCGTCGTTGACGACATCGGCCTCGAGCACCGGCATGGCACGGCCGACGATGCGCATCGATTTCTCGAGCGGCGCGATGCCGGCCGGCAGGAACTGGTGCTGGAAACCCATGGTGTCCAGCACGTCGCCCACCGCGGCGACGAACAGCTCGTCGCGGATCTGGCGAAAGAGCTGCGCGTCGTCCAAGACGCTCAGCGCTCGATCGTCAGGGCCACGCCCATGCCGCCGCCGATGCACAGCGAGGCGATGCCCTTCTTGGCGTTCTGCCGCTGCATCTCGTGCAGCAGCGTCACCAGGATGCGGCAGCCGGACGCGCCGATCGGATGGCCGATGGCGATCGCACCGCCGTTCACGTTGACCTTGTTGATGTCCCAGCCCATCTCGCGGTTCACCGCGCAGGCCTGGGCCGCGAAGGCCTCGTTGATCTCGAGCACGTCGAGGTCCTGCGGCTTCCAGCCGGCGCGCTGCAGCGCCTTCTGCGACGCCGGCACCGGGCCCATGCCCATGAAGGCCGGGTCGAGGCCGGTGCTGGCATAGCTGGCGATGCGGCCCAGCGGCTTCAGGCCCAGCGCGGCCGCCTTCTTGGCGGTCATGACCATCACGGCGGCGGCGCCGTCGTTCAGGCCCGAGGCATTGCCGGCCGTCACGCCGCCGGCCTTGTCGAAGGCCGGGCGCAGCGCAGCCAGGCCTTCGGCCGTGCTCTTGCGGTTGATGAACTCGTCCTTGTCGAAGACGATCGGGTCGCCCTTCTTCTGCGGAATGTTGACGGCGACGATCTCGTCCTTGAACTTGCCGGCGTCCTGCGCCGCCGCGGCCTTGGTCTGGCTGCCGAGCGCGAGCTCGTCCTGCGCGGCACGGCTGATGTCGTACTTCTTGGCCACGTTCTCGGCCGTGATGCCCATGTGGTACTGGTTGTAGACGTCCCACAGGCCGTCGATGATCATCGAGTCGACCAGCTTCCAGTCGCCCATGCGCTGGCCGTTGCGCGAGTTCGGCAGCACGTGCGGCGCCATGCTCATGCTCTCCTGGCCGCCGGCGATCACGATCTCGCTGTCGCCCGTGGCCACGGCCTGCGCCGCCAGCATCACGGCCTTGAGGCCCGAGCCGCAGACGGCGTTGATGGTCAGCGCCGGCGTCTCCTTGGCGATGCCGCTCTTGAGCAGCGCCTGACGCGCCGGATTCTGGCCGCTGCCCGCGGTCAGCACCTGGCCCATGATGACTTCGCCGATCTGGTCGCTGCCGACCTTGGCGCGCGCCAGCAATTCCTTGATCACGATGGCACCGAGTTCGGTGGCCGGGATGCTGCCCAGCGATCCGCCGAATTTGCCCACGGCGGTACGTGCGGCTGAAACGATGACGATGTCTTCCATGGTGTGCTCCGATGCGTGGATTGAAATATGACGGGAAAAGTGAGGGTCAGGCTTTCGCCTTGACATAGCGGCCCGGCGCCGGCTCGCTCGCCTTGTAGGCGCTGCCTTTGCCATAAGCCTTGGGGGCAGCGATCTGCTTGCCCGCGTGGGTCTTCAGCCAGTCGGACCAGTCGGTCCACCAGCTGCCGGGATGCTCGGTCGCGCCGGCCAGCCACTCGGCCTGCGTCGCCGGCAGCTTGCCGTCGGCGCGGATCCAGTGGCTGCGCTTTTTCTTCGCCGGCGGATTGATCACGCCGGCGATGTGGCCCGAGGCGCCCATGACGAAGCGCTTCTTGCCCTTGAGCACCTGGGTCGAGGCATAGGCGCCGCCGATCGGCACGATGTGGTCCTCGCGCGAGCCGTAGATGTAGACCGGCGCCTCGATGGCGCCGAGGTCGACCTGCTCGCCCGCCACCGTGAGCGCGCCCGGCACCGCGAGCTTGTTCTCGTGGTAGGTGTTGCGCAAGTACCAGCAGTACATCGGCCCCGGCAGGTTGGTGGCGTCGCTGTTCCAGTAGAGCAGGTCGAAGGGCGGAGGCGTCTCGCCCTTCAGGTAGTTGCCCACCACGTAGTTCCAGACCAGGTCGTTGGGCCGCAGGAAGCTGAAGGTGGAGGCCAGCTCGCCGCCCTGCAGCAGCCCGCCCTGCCCCATCTGCATTTCGCGGAACTTGACGAAGTTCTCGTCGATGAAGATGTCGAGCACCCCGGTGTCGGTGAAGTTGAGCAGGGTGGTCAGCAAGGTGACCGAGGCCGCCGGCTGCTCGCCGCGCGCCGCCAGCACGGCCAGCGCGGTGCTCAGGATGGTGCCGCCGACGCAGAAGCCGAGGGTGTCGATCTTGCCGCCCGCCTTGTCCTGGCCGGTGATCTCCTGGGTGACATGGATCGCCTTGATGGCGGCGTCCTCGATGTACTGGTCCCAGGTGTAGTGCGCCATGGACGCATCGGGGTTGCGCCAGCTCACGACGAAGACGCGGTGCCCCTGCTCGACCGCATAGCGGATCAGCGAATTCTCGGGCTGCAGGTCGAGGATGTAGAACTTGTTGATGCACGGCGGCACCAGCAGCAGCGGCCGCTCGTAGACCTTGGCGGTCAGCGGCTTGTATTCGAGCAGCTGGAACAGGTCGTTCTCGAACACCACCGCGCCTTCGGTGGTGCCGACGTTGCGGCCGACCTCGAAGGCGCTTTCGTCGGTCATGCTGACATGGCCCTGCTGCAGGTCGTGCAGCAGGTTCTGAATGCCCTTGGCGATGCTCTCCCCCTGGGTCTCGAGCGCCTTCTTCTGGGCTTCGGCGTTGAAGGCCAGGTAGTTGCTCGGCGCCGAAGCCGCCATCCATTGCTCGACCGCGAAGCGAAGGCGCGAGCGGGTCTTGGCGTCGGCTTCGACCGCGTCCGCCATGCCCATGAGGGTGCGGGCGTTCAGCAGGTAGATGGCGGCCGAGAAAGACGAGACCGGATTGCCGCCCCAGGCCGCGCCGGCGAAGCGCTTGTCGGCGCCGGCCTGGGCCGCGAAGCCGTTCTGCCAGAGCGCGCTGGCTTCGCTGACGTACTGCTCCTGCAGCTGGCGCAGCTTCTCGCCCGAGAACGACAGCTTGGGCATCTGGCCCCAGGGGGCGCCGGCCGAGGCCGTGCCCTGGGCACCGAGCGACTGGAAGGACTCGAGGGCTTTTTCCCACCCCTGCGTGAGCGCCTGCTGGAAGGGCGCGAAAGTCTCGGCCCCGGTGGCCTGTGCGTGTTTCATGATGTCTCCTTCTGCCTCGCCTCGTGCATACGGGTTTTGAGTATGCTGTATTCGCCAGGGCCCCACCAGCGCGGCCCGCCATACCTGCCTGAAAACATCATCTATGCACCTCGTCGTGATCGCCTGGCTCTACGTGGCCCTGATGATGGCCGTTGCGGAAGCCACCAACACCACCGGCACCGTGCTCGGCGCGATCGTTACCTTTGTACTCTACGGCCTTTTGCCGGTGGCACTGGTGGTTTACCTGATGGCTACGCCGGCCCGTCGCAGGGCGCTCAAGGCCCGCGAGGCGGCCGAGGGAGAGGCAGCCGTACGAGCGCACGCAGAGGCAGCCAGGGGCCATTCAGAGGCGCCAGATGCAGGCGGCGAAGCGGCCGCTGGCCCGGTCGCGCCGGTGCGAGAAAAAACGTAACGGGTTGTGCACCGTGCACCAGGCTTCGCTGCCGTCGTTGCCGTGAAGCCGCGCGACGCCGGCCGCCTGCAGCCGCTGGCGCGCAAGGCCGGCCAGGTCGGCCATCCACTTGCCCGGGGTTCCGGCGGGGCGGAAGCACCGGCTCCCCGCCGGTGAACCGGCGACGAAGGCCGCGCGCACGTCATCGCCGACCTCGAAGGCGTCCGGGCCGATGCAGGGCCCGAGCCAGGCCATGAGCGCCGGCGCGCCGCCCTCGCCCTCGAAGGCGGCGACCGTCCGTTCGAGCACTCCCGCGGCCAGTCCGCGCCAGCCCGCATGCGCGGCCGCCACGCGACGGCCCGCCGCATCGGTGAACAGCACCGGCAGGCAATCGGCGACCATGATCGTGCAGGCGACGCCGGGCTCGACCGTGGTGCAGGCGTCGGCGGCAGCGCCGTCGGCCGTCCGGCCGTCGAGCGTTAGCAACTCGGTACCGTGCACCTGCTGCAGGAACACCGGGTGCGCGCCGAGCGCTGCCTCGAGCCGGGCCCGGTTGGTCCGCACGCTGGCCGGATCGTCGCCGACATGGTCGCCCAGGTTGAGGCTCTGGCAGGCACCCGCCGAGACCCCGCCCTCGCGCGTGGTGCAGAGCGCCCGCACGCCGGCGGGCAGAGGCCAGTCGGGCACCAGCCAATCGGACATGCTCACGCTTCGGCGTCGGGACAGCGCGAAGGCTGGGCCCGCTGGAAGGCATCGAGCTGCATGCAGGCCTCGAAGGCCGCCATGGTGCGCGGCAGGCCGCTGAAGTCGCAGTCGAAGCGCTGGCCGTTGAAGACCTGCGGCACCAGGCAGCAGTCGGCCATGGTGGGGGTGTCGCCGAAGCAGTAGGTGCTCGCGGGGTGCAGGGCCAGCTGGCGCTCGAAGGCCAGCATGCCTTCGCGCACCCAGTGGCGGTACCAGCCGTTCTTGGCGTCGTCGTCGAGCTTGAGTTCGCGCACCAGGTACTTGAGCACGCGCAGGTTGTTGAGCGGATGGATCTCGCAGGCGATCGACTCCGACAGCGCCCGGACGCGGGCCCGGCCGACCGGGTCGTGCGGCAGCAGCGGCGGCTCGGGCTGGATTTCGTCCAGGTATTCGATGATCGCCATCGACTGCGTGAAGCGCTCGCCGTCGTCCTCGAGCAGGGGCACCAGCATGTCGGGCGAGATCGCCGCGAACGGGCCGGTCTTGTGCTCGCCGCGGGCGATGTGCACCGGGATGTACTCGTAGTCGAGGCCCTTGAGGTTCAGCGCGATGCGCACCCGGAAGGACGCGGAGGAGCGGAAATAGTTGTGCAGCTTCATCATCCGGCAAGCATAGCCGTGCCGCCTGCCCCCAGTCCCACCGCGGACAACCGGCGCTGCCCTCTGGCACACTTCCCGTTTCGCTGAAAAAGGACGCTTTCCCCATGACTGCCGAGTTTGTTTTCACCCCCCATCCGGTCGTGTCGATCCCGGTGGTCGGCCAGGCCGCGCGTTTTCCGGTCCACCGCATCTACTGCGTCGGCCGCAACTACGAAGAGCATGCCAAGGAAATGGGTTTCACCGGGCGCGAACCGCCCTTCTTCTTCATGAAGCCGGCCGATGCCGTGGTGGTGGTCGACGCCGGTGCGACCGGCCGCATGGACTACCCCACGCTGACCAAGAACCTGCACCACGAGATCGAGCTGGTCGCGGCCATCGGCACCGGCGGCCGGAACATCGCCGCCGCGGACGCGATGAAGCACATCTACGGCTATGCCGTCGGCCTCGACATGACGCGCCGCGACCTGCAGAACGACATGAAGAAGCAGGGCCGGCCCTGGGACATCGGCAAGAGCTTCGAGCAGAGCGCGCCGATCGGCCCGATCGTGCCGGCGGCCCAGGCCGGCGACATCGAGCACGCCGAGATCTCGGTGCAGGTCGGCGGCACCGACCGCCAGCGCAGCAACGTGAGCAAACTGATCTGGAACCTGGCCGAGACCATCGAACACCTGTCGGCGGCCTGGGAACTGCAGCCCGGCGACCTGATCTTCACCGGCACGCCCGAGGGCGTGGCGGCGGTGGTCGCCGGCGATACGCTGGTCGGCGAGATCACCGGCCTGCCGTCGCTGACCGTCCAGATCGTCTAGCCACGCCCATGATCCTGCGCGTCCCCATCAAGCACTGCAAGAACTGCGGCACCGCCGTCGTCTACCGTCTGCCGGACGATGGCGACACCAAGGAGCGCGCGATCTGCCCGGCCTGCAGCACGGTCCACTACGAGAACCCGCTCAACGTGGTCGGCACGATCCCGGTCCTCGGCGATCGGGTGCTGCTGTGCAAGCGCAACATCGAGCCGCGCTGGGGCAAGTGGACCCTGCCGGCCGGCTTCATGGAACTCGGCGAGACCACCGAACAGGGGGCGGCGCGCGAGACCGACGAAGAAGCCGGCGCCGAGTACGAGATGGAGGGCCTGTTCGCCGTGATGAGCGTGGTGCGGGTCGGCCAGGTCCACCTGTTCTATCGGGCGCGGCTGCTGAGCGAGCGCTTCGACCCGGGCCACGAGACCATCGAGGCCCGGCTCTTCACCGAAGAAGAGATCCCGTGGGAGGAGATCGCCTTCCGCACCGTGCGCGAGGCGCTTCAGCGCTACTTCGAGGACCGCCGCCGGGGCAGCTTCGATCGCGTCCACACGGTGGACATCGCATGACGACGCGCCGCGGCTGGATGCCGGCCCTGCTGCTCGGCCTGGCGATGACGGCGGCGGCGCGCGCTCCGGCCGAGCCGGTGGGCGAGGTCGACACCGCCTTCAAACTCATCGGCCCCGACCACAAGATCGTGGTCGAGGCCTACGACGACCCCAAGGTCAACGGCGTGACCTGCTATGTCTCGCGCGCCAAGACCGGTGGCGTCTCCGGCGCGCTCGGCCTGGCCGAGGACAAGTCCGAGGCCTCGATCGCCTGCCGGCAGGTGGGCCCGGTAAGCGTGACGCAGCCGCTGCCCAAGCGCGAGGAGGTCTACAGCGAGCGGCTGTCGATCCTGTTCAAGCGGCTGCGCGTGGTGCGGCTGGTCGACAGCAAGCGCAACACGCTGGTCTACCTGACCTATTCCGACCTGCTGGTCGATGGCTCGCCGAAGAACAGCGTCACCGCGGTGGCCATCGATCGGGCAACGCCGATCCCGATGAAGTAGTGCGAGGCGCCGGCGGATGAGCGACAACGCCCCCGGCAATGCCATTCGCGCCCTCTACGGTGCGCTCTGGCACTACGCCGAAGGCGCCCGGCCGCAACTGCTGGCCGCGACCGCGCTGCTGACCGGCTCGCAGCTGCTGCGGCTCACGATGCCCTGGCTGGCGGCCCAAGCCATCAACGCGCTGCAGACCGGCGACTTCGCCGGCTCCGGCCGCTGGATCGGGGCGCTCACGGCGGTCTACGTCGCCTCCTGGCTGGTGCACGGGCCGGGCCGGATCCTCGAACGCAACGTCGGCCTGCGGGTGCGCGAACGCCTGGCCGACACGCTCTATGCCCGGATCGCCGCCGCCCCGCTGGCCTGGCAGGACGGCCACCATTCGGGCGAGATGCAGCACCGCGTGCACCAGGCCAGCAAGGCCCTGTCGGACTTCGCGCAGAACCAGTTCGTCTACCTCACGAACATCGTCAACTTCATCGGGCCGCTGGTGGCCCTGACCCTGTTGTCGCGCGCCAGCGGCGCGATCGCCATCACCGGCTACGTGGTGATCGCCATCCTGGTGCTGCGTTTCGACCAGGCGCTGATGCGGCTGGCCCGCGCCGAGAACGACGCCGACCGCCGCTACGTGGCCGCCCTGCTCGACTTCCTCGGCAACGCCGCGACCGTGATCGGCCTGCGCCTGTCGGCCCCATCGCGCCTGCTGCTGGGCCGGCGCATGGCCGCGATCTCGGTGCCGCTGAAGCGCACCGTGGTGCTCAACGAAGGCAAGTGGTTCGCGGTCGACATCCTCGGCCTGGCGCTGACCTGGGGGCTGGTGGTGGTCTACGTCTGGCAGTCGCGGGCGCCGGGCCAGGCGGTGCTGCTGGGCGGGGTGTTCATGATCTACCAGTACGCCCAGCAGGCCGCGAGCGTGGTCTCCTCGATGGCCGCCAACTTCCAGTTCTTCGCCCGCATGCACACCGACTACACCAGTRCCGCACCGATCTGGCAGGCGCCCTCGCGGGTGCGGGACCTGGCCGAGGAAGCCATCGACAGCGATGCCGCCTGGCGCACGATCGCGGTCGAGCACCTGGTCTGGCGCTACGACCCGCGCGGCACGCCGGCGGCCACGGCAGAGCCCGCGCGCAGCGGGCTGCACGACGTCTCGCTGGCACTCGGCCGCGGCCAGCGCATCGCGCTGGTCGGCCCGAGCGGCGGCGGCAAGAGCACGCTACTGCGGGTGCTGGCCGGCCTCTATGCGCCGCAGCAGGGCACGCTGGCGATCGACGGCCAGCCGCAGCCATGGCCGCGGCTGCGCAGCCTGGCGACGCTGATCCCGCAAGAGACCGAGGTGTTCGAGGCCAGCGTGCGCGAGAACCTCGGCTTCGGCCAGCCGGCGAGCGACGACGCGCTGCGCGCGGCGATGCACGCCAGCACCTTCGACGAGGTGCTGCAGGCCACGCACGGCGACCTCGACACGCCGCTGTCGGAGCGCGGCTTCAACCTGTCGGGCGGCCAGCGCCAGCGCCTGTGCCTTGCGCGCGGCGTGCTGGCGGCCCGGGGCAGTTCCCTGCTGCTGCTCGACGAACCGACCAGCGCGCTGGACGCGGCCACAGAAGCGAGGGTGCTCGAACGCATCGCGGCCGCCTTTCCCGACGCCTGCATGATCGCGTCGATCCACCGCCTCAGCCTGCTGGAGCGCTTCGACACGGTGGTGCTCATGGAGGCCGGCAAGGTGGTCGACGCCGGCCCGCGCGCAGCGGTCCTGGCGCGCCAGCCGCTGCTGCAACGCATGGTCTCACCTGCCCCGGCCGCCGCATGCTAAAACTGCGGTCCGGCCACGCGCCAGGGAACCCTTCGCCGCGATCACGTTCCATCCAAGCCATGCACATCCAGAATTCACTTTCTCGCGCCACCGCCATCGCGGCCGGCGTCGCCGCGATCGCCGCCTTGACGGCCTGTTCGACCCCGCCGCAGAGCACGAGCCCGCCCTTCTACCCGTTGCCGCCCTCGGGCCAGGCGGCGCCGCCCGCCGCGACGCCGCCGGCGCCGAAGCCGCAGGCCATCTTCATCCGCCCGGCGCCCGGGCGCACCCTGTCCGGCTTCGACGGCACCCGCAACAAGGGCATGGACATCGCGGGCAACCTGGGCGACCCGGTGGTCGCCGCGGCCGACGGCCGGGTCGTGTACGTGGGCGGCGAACTGCGGGGCTACGGCAACATGGTCATCGTCCAGCACAACGACACCTTCCTGACCGCCTACGCCAACGCCAAGACCATCCTGGTCAAGGAGAAAGACGTGGTGCGCCAGGGCCAGAAGATCGCGGAGATCGGCAACAGCGACGCCGATCGCGTGAAACTGCACTTCGAGATCCGCAAGCAGGGCGTGGCGGTCGACCCCGAGCCCTACCTGAACGGCACCCTGCGCTGACCTGCTCGCGTTGTAGGCGCCTTCCGTCTTCGCAAGGCGAAGTTCGCCGGGACTTTCTTTCGTCGCGCTCGCGTCCAATATGCAGCAAACAACAAGGAGCCCCCGATGAACTGCGAAGCGATCCATTGCCCCGATTCGGGCACCGTCAGGTTCGCGATCTATCCTGATGGTTTTGACGGACCTCGCATCATCGCCCGCATCTCGGAACGCGCCCTGTGCGAGCGCTTCGGCGCCGAGACGAATGAAGCCAGCCTGATCTCCGCCTGCCAGGCGAACTTCGGCCTCATCGAGGCCAAGGCCCTGGCGCGTTACGCGCTGCGGCCCGAAGTGGCGGTGCTGCTCGCGCCGGCGGACTTCGGCGCCGTCGATGCGCTCGCCGAAGCCCTCTGAGCCCGGCCTTCAGTGCGGGACGCCGCCGGTGATGCCGGCCATGCCGGTCGACTGGCCGATCGCCTCGGTGCCGGTCCCATGCGAGGCCGCGACGGCTTCACGGTAGACCGCTTCGCGCGACACGCCCTGCGAGTTCACCATCGGCGCGGCGGTCGACTGGCCGATGGCCTCGGTGCCCTGTGCATGCGATGCTGCGATCGCGTCGGCGTCGACCTCCGGTTTGGCGGGCGAGTTCATCTGCAGCGGGTGGTAGTCCGATCCATCCGACTGGGCGTTGGCGCTGAGCGCGCCGAGCGTGGCGATGGCGCCGAAGACGCCCACGGCGAGACCCTTGATCAAAGCATGCATGCAACTCTCCTTCAGGCCCTGCCCCGTGCACGCCGACGCGGCGCCACGGAGGGCTTGCACGCACTCTAGGCGCCAAGAATGAGCCGGGAATGAGCGCCGCAGGGCCGCCGCGCTAGGAGTCGCGCTGCACCAGGTAGCCCACGCTGGCCCGCAGCCAGTCCAGGTCCGGGCTTGGAGCAACCCCTGCGAAGGCCGACAGGTCGAACTCCTTGGCCGCCGCGTCGGCCAGCGCCAGCGCCGATTGCCGCGCCCAGTCGATGCTGCCGGTGCCCGCCACGATGTCGTGCATGCGGAACACTTCGCGCGGCAGCCGGCGTTCGCGCGGACGCGACAGGAAGTTGCCCATCCAGTCGCGTTCGGCCCGGCTCGCGTGGGACAGCGCATGCGTCAGCACCAGCGTGCGCTTGCCCTCCCACAGGTCGCCGTCGATCTCCTTGCCATAGCGCGCCTCGTCGCCGCTCAGGTTGAGCACGTCGTCCGTGATCTGGAAGGCCAGGCCCAGCAGATAGCCGAAGCGATCGAAGCGGCCGAGATCCGGGTCCTCGGGGTTGGCCACCAGCGCGCCGATCCGCAAGGGATGGATGAAGCTGTACCAGGCCGTCTTCTTCAATGCCAGACGCAGGTAGTCGTCGGTGCCGACCGAGAGGTCGTTGTCGCGCACCCAGCCCAGTTCCATCGCCTGGCCTTCGAGCGTCTCCATCAGCATGTGGTCGATCTCGTCGAGGATGCGCAGCGCGCCGGCCGGCCCAAGGAACTCGCCGCTGCGGCGCACCAGCCGCATGGCCAGCGCGTTCATCGCGTCGCCCGTGTTCACGGCCAGCGGAATGCCGGCGCGCCGGTGCATGGTGGGCACGCCGCGCCGGAACTCGCTGCCGTCCTCGATGTCGTCGTGGACCAGGAAGGCGTTGTGCAGCATCTCGATGCCGGCCGCGGCGGGCAGCGCGTGCTCGACCCGACCGCCCAGCGCGCGCGTCGTCGCCAGGCACAGGGCGGGCCGCAAGCCCTTGCCCGAGCGCGACATGAAGTCCTTCACCAGCGCGTAGAGGTGGGTCTGCGGCTCCCAGTCGGGCACGCCGGACTCGAGCGTCTGGGTGACCATGCCGCGGTACCACGCCATCCGTTCGACGAAGCCGCCCGGCCCCGTGACGCCGCCGATGCCGGGCACGCGATCGGTGACCCGCAGCACGTTGTCCAGGGGCGTCGGCACGTAGGCGGAGCCATGGCGCACCGCGGGATCGGCACCGAGCCCGGTGCCGGCACCGTCGATCGCCTGGTCCATCGCATCCAGCGCATCGGCCACCGGCGACGCATAGGGGCTGATCGCCGCCATCAGCGGGCGCACCTGGTCGAGCAGCGGCGATGCCGCGCCCAGCGCCTGCAGCGCCACCTGGGTCAGCGAAGGGTCCCACGGCTGGCCGGCCCGGTGGCGCGCCGCGTCGTGCAGCCGCCAGGGCGTCAGCACCTCGACTTCCTGCAGCGGCCAGACCTCGCAGCGCGGGCCGGCGAATGCCGCTGCGTCGAGCAGCGCGTTCACCGCCCGCCGCGCCGCCTCGTTGGCCCCCTCCATCGTCGCCAGGTCGGTGTGCGTGCGCACGTAGTCGGACGCCAGGAAGAGGTTCGACACAGCGGTCGCCGCCTCGGGCCGCAACGCCCAGGTATTGACCAGGTTCACCAGCAGCGGCTCGGCGTTCGCGAGGAAGCCGGGACGGGTGGGATCGGGCGCGGTGTCGGAGTCGAGGAACCAGGAATGCAGGTCCTCGTCGCGCAGGATTTCCTGCGTGGCGTTGAGCGAGCGCTTGAGTTGCCGCCAGGTCTCGCGCGCGACCTCGTCGCGCGAGCACTGCATCGCCGGCCGCCCGTCCGGGCCCGGCGCGGTCCAGTCGGAGACATCGACCGAGATGATGTCCTTGACCTCGCCGCAGGCCAGCATCGTCGGCACCACGCTGCGCCAGAAAGGAAACTGCGAGATGCTGGTCAGGGCCCATTCGGAGTCGATGTGGATCACGTGCCCATGCACCTCGGGCACGTCGCGGTACAGGTAGTACTGCACGCCGTTCATCCATTCGACATTGGGTGCCAGCGTGCCCAGGTTGGCCAGCGACGGGTCGGCAGCCAGCAGGTCGTCGTTGACCAGCACCGCCATGCGCTCGAGCGGCACGGCGGCGATGTAGTGATCGCCCTGCACCACGGTGCGCACCCCTTGCTCCATCACCACGATGCCGCTCACCTTGTCGCCGGCGCACAGGATCTGCTCGACCTCGGCATTGAAGTGGTACTGCACGCCGCGCGCCTGCAGCCAGCTCAGCCACGGATCGATCCAGATCAGGTTGGTCGGGCCGTCGAGCACCCGGTCGGTCGAGCCGCCGGTCGGATTGACGATCGTCAGCATCAGCTGCGCGAAGATGTCGCCGATGGTGCGCGCGCTGGCCCGCCGCGCCTTGGCCGCCACCAGCGAGCGCGTGATGCCGTCGCCGAGGAACTTCTGGTAGGCCGGCGAGCGCCCTTCGGCGCCGATGAAATCCCACCAGCTGATGCTCTCGTACTCGTCGAGCCGGCGCTGCTCGCACGAGGTCAGGATCTGCCAGATCCGGGAGCCGAAGAAGGCCAGGTCGTCGGGCGTGAGACCGGTCACCGGACCGAAGGCGAGCAGGATGTCGCGCAGCACCGTGCCGGCGTCGCCGGGTGTCTGCGGAAAGTTGGCCGGCACCTCGAAGGCCGGCTGGTCGTACTGCGTGAAGCCGACCCGCGTGGTCGCCACCAGATGGTCCGCCACCGGCCGGCCGTCGAAGGACGGGATGCGCCGCATGGTGTCGACCACGTGCTTGTAGAAGCCCGGAAAGAAGCGAAAGCCATGCTCGCCCGGCAGCTGGTGTTCGATGGCGGCGACGCCGCGGTCGGCCAGTTCGTGGCCGGCGCCGCCGTCCTCGTTGTCGCTCACCGGGATGCTGCGCGCCTTGCCGCCGGCGATGTCGCGGCGCTCGAGCACGACCACCTCGAAGCCGCGCTCGATCAGCTCATGGGCGGCGCTCATGCCCGCCACGCCACCGCCGAGGATGACGACCCTTGCAGGCTTCATCTCAGGAGGTCTTGTTGGTGTCCGAATCCTTCGGCTTCTCGCCGACCTCTCCTGGTTTGTAGGGGGTCTTGTCTCCCTTGACCCTGATGACCTTGATGGCCGCTTCCTCCTTGATCCGCAGGACCAGCTTCTCGTAGACCCGGAAGACGAATTGCGGATCCGCCGTGACCTGGAGGAAATTGAGCGACACGTCGGTCGCCACGACCAGTTCGACCGGCGCCGCGCCCAGCGCAACCACCACGCCGGCGTCCTTGGGCAGCGTGGACGAGCGCAGCAACGGCCCGCCGCCGAGGAACGGAATGATGCGGTCCTGCGGCAGCACCAGCGATGACTTGTCGGGCGACTGCACCGCGGTGAAGAAATCATGGCCGAAGACGACGGCAAAGGGGCCGAAATGAGCCGCCGCCTCGAGATCGCCAATGCACGCGGACACGGCAGTCACCAGACGGTTGCCCAGGCTTTCCGAAGGGTCTCGCTCAACGTCGCGCGACCGGTCGCCATTGGCCTGCACCAGGCCCCTGGTGTACTCGCCGCCAAGCACCTGCGCCACCGGAGGCGCGTTCCAGGGCCGCGCGCTCTCCTTTGCCAGCCCGGTGAACACCACGCTGTCCTCCAGCCGCGCCAGCATGTTGGCCGCCCGCCGGAAGAGCTGCAGCGCGCTGTCCATGTCGGGGTCCGCCATCTGCGCGCCGCGCAGGAACACCCGCACCTGCAGCGTCGGCAGCTGGATCGTCGTCCTGTCCTGGATCTGGAGCCTCGCCCCCTCCCCGCTCCCGTAGCTGATCGTGTCGTTCGCCACGTAGTCGGTGCTGGCCGGCAAGGGCCCCACCAGGGGCAGGAAGTTGGCCGCAACCCGCGCCCTCGCCGCCTCCTCCTGGATCACCTTGCGCACCCGCGCCCACTGCTCGTCGGTCCATGGAACCTGCTGGTTGTTGTCCGCCATCTCAACTCCTCTTTTGTGTGTTTGACCTCGATAACCCGTTCCGCTCAGGAAGCGCCGCGGCCACCCTCGGGGGCGCGCGGCAGCCCCGAGGACGGCAGCGGCTGCCCGACTCGAATCGCATAAAGATCGAACCGAACCAGCAGGTCGGCCATCGTCACCCGGCCGACCGCGATGCACTGCAGCCGGTTCAGCCACAGCCAATCGGGGTGCGAAGTGACGAACTGCGGCGCCAGCACCAGCGGCGGCAGCGGGTCGTAGTCGTTGCGCAGCGCGCGCTCGTAGCCGTCCGGCCCGAGGTCGAAGATGCCGTAGTAGCGCGACAGCAGCAGCGCACCGTCGTCGGTCTCGTAGGTGATGCGGACGTCGGCGACGCCCACGCCGTCGCGGCGCACCAGCATCCAGTCGCCGCCCTCGCCGCGGATCCTGGCGTTGATCTTCGGCCCGTGGATCTCGCCCGAGGCGATGTAGAAGGTGATGTGCAGCCCGTCGGGTGCCGGCCCGAAGGACTCCGGCGGCTTCGCCAGCTGGACGGTGAAGGCACCCAGGAAGTCCGTGCCCCAGTCGTAGCGCGGCACGGTGCCCGTGGCCGGYAGCGGCGCAGGCGGCGCGGCGCCGGCCGGGGCGGCGGCCGGCACGCCGAGCACGCTGCGGACCGGGAGTTCGGCCACCACCTGGGCGGCCCGATAGAGGATCGGTGCGTAGTCCACCCGGTCGCCGGCTTCGCAGGGCGGCAGCTGGGCCCGGAAGCGCTGGGCGCCGGCGTCGGCCTGGCGGCCATCGGGCCAGGCCCGCAGCGAGGGCCGCTGCACCCCATTGACGCGCCGCTCGACCACCAAGCTATGGCTCGGATGGGCCGGCGAGACCTGCCACCAGACATCGAGCGGCGTGCCGGCCTCCACCTCCGGGCGCAAAGCGTCGAACGCCACCGGGGCCGGTGCCGGCTTCATCTAGCGCCCGCCGCCTTCGAGCAAGGCGCGGGCGGCGCGCAACTCGGGTTGATCGAAGCTGTCGCTGAATCGCTCGTAGCAGCGCCTGACGAGCGCCAGACCCTCGGCCGCGCGGCCGGTGCGCGCGAGCAGCGCCTGGCGCGACATCGCGGCGCGCAGTTCGAGCGACAAGGCCTGCTGGGCCCGGGCGGTCGCCAGGGCCTGGTCGAAGGCCGCCTCCGCCTGCGGCAGCGCGCCGGCCTGCAGGTGGATCTCGCCCATCAGCCGGAAGACGTCCGGCAGCAGCACGCCGACATGGCCGCGGCGGGCCGTCTCGGCCGTGGCCGCGAGCATCTCGAGCGCCTCGTCGTCGCGGCCGGCCGCCCGCAGGCCTTCGGCATGGATCACGGCCACCGTCGGCCCCATGAGGTCGGAGCGCGTGGCCCGGAACAGCGCCACGCCTTCGAACAGTTCCCTCAGGCCGTCGCTGCGGTCGCCGAGGCGCAGGCGGGCCCACCCGCTGCTCATGACGCCGACGGCATACCAGAGCTCCCACCCTTCCGCGCGGGCGAAGCTCTTGACCTCCGAGGCGTGGCCGAGCATGCGCTGCGGGTCGTGGTGGAAGGTCAACATGTAGCAGGCGACGCCGAGTGCATTGCTCAATGCCGACGGGTGGTCCAGGTCGCGCGCCATCGCGATCATGTGGTCGAGCTCCGCCAGACCCTGGTCCTGGTGGCCCATCATCCACAGGCTGCTGGCGAGTCCGGCGACCATGTTGACCGTGGAGCTGATCTGGAAGGTGTTGGTGAGCGTGCGCTCCTGCTCCAGCGCGTAGAGCGCGATGCCGGCTTGCGCATGCGCGATGCACTCGGCCCACTCCCCGCGGTAGTAGTGCGTGTAGGCGACCGCATGGCGGCCGGTCACCTCCAGCATCGGGACGCCGCTGGCCAGCGCCATCGACAGCGCCTCGTTCGCCGTGTCGAGCGCCCGGTCCAGCTGGCCACCGACGAAGAGATTCGTCCACAGCCCCCAGATCGGCTCATAGAGCCGGTCGGGCCGCTGCAGCAGATGGCTCAGGCTGCGCGCCCGCTCGCACGCCAGCGCCACCGTCGGCGAGGCCCAGCCATAGAGCGTCATCAGCGTCGGCGCGATCGCGATCTGGAGCTCGAGCTCCTTGGTCAGCACCTCGTCCGAGGTCGGCAGCTTGGCCAGGCCTTCGAGCGCCCGCGTGAAGTGCCCATGCGCCTCGGGGATGGCCATGCGCGTCAGCGCCCGTTGCCCGGCGGCGAACCAGTGGTCGCTGCTTTCCGCGTGATGGCCGGCACCCGACAGGTGGCGCGCGACGATCTCCGGGCGCAGCGCCACTTCGCCGCCGAAATCGGACAGCAGCACCCTTGCGATCCGTTCGTGGAAGCGCTGGCGCGTCGAGCGCAGCAGCGACTCGTAGGCCGCCGTCTGGACCAGCGCGTGCTTGAAGACGAAGGTGGTCGGGGCAGCGGCGGACACCTGCCAGGCCAGGCCCGCGGACAGGATGCGCTGGAGGTCGTCCGCCAGGTCCTTGTCGCTGCGCTCGCTGACGGCGCGCAGCTGCGCGTAGGTGAACTCGCGCCCGATCGTGGCCGCGAGCTGCGCGGTGCCGCGCGCTTCGCCGAGCCGGTCGATGCGCGCCATCAGAGACGCGTCGACGCTGGCCGGGATCAGGTCCGACGGCAGCGCGCCCGTGAGCGCCCAGGAATATTCGTTCTCCTGCAGCACGCCCGCCTCGATCACCGCCCGCGCCACCTCCTCGATGAACAGCGGCACGCCGTCGCAGCGCTGGGTGATCTCGCGGATCACGTCGCCCGGCACCGGCTTGCCGTGGGCGACATGGCGAACCACCGCCTCGACCTCGGCATGGTCGAGGCGCGACACCTCGACCAGCGGCGTCGCCTCGTCGTCCGGCCATGCCGCGTCGAACTCGGGCCGGGCCGTGAAGAGACCGAGCAGCGGCAACCGGCGCGCGCGCGACACCAGCGCTTCGAGCACTTCGAGCGTGGACGGATCGGCCCAATGCAGGTCCTCCGCCACCAGGATGGTCGGGTTGCGCGATGCGATGGCCTCGATGATGGCGACCAGCGTCTCGATGGTGCGCACGCGGCGGCGAGTGGGCGACAGCTCCACGGAGGGATAGCGCTCGGCGACCGGTATCGACAGCAGCGCCGCCAGCAGCGGTGCCGCATCGGGGGCCCTGATCCCCAGTGCCGCCAACTGCTGGTCGATGCGGCCGAGGCGCTCCTGCGGCTCGGTGGCACCGACCAGGCCCAGCACGCGCTCCAGCAGTTCGATGACCGGCAGGAACGCGCTGTTCTTCGCGAACTGGGTGCAGCGCACGGCGAGCACGGTGGTGTCCGCGCTCGCCACCTGGCCCCTGAACTCGGCGACCAGCCGCGACTTGCCGATCCCCGGCTCGCCGCGCACGGTGACGAAGCGCGCCGCACCGGATCGCGCCGCCGTCCAGTGCGCCGCCAAGAGCGCATGCTCGTGCGCCCGGCCGACGTAGAGGGTCAGCAGGTCGACCCGCTCCAGGCCCGGGACGACGCCGTCGGCGCGTGTCACGCGCCAGAGGCGGACCGCCGAAGCCACGCCCTTGAGCTCGAATTCGCCCCGCGGCTCGCCCTGGAAATGCTCGTGGGCGATGCGCCAGGTGGCTTCGGTGACCCACAGCGTGTCGGGCTCCGCGAGCGCCTGCACCCGCGATGCGATGTTGGGCGCGTCGCCCATCGCGATGTTCTCGCGCCGGGCACCGGTGCCGACCGGACTGACCACGACGCGCCCGGTGTCGGCACCGACCCGGATCCTCAGCCTGGCGCCCGAAGGCCGCGCCGAGGCCTGGTTCAGTTGCTCGGTGCCCTGGAGGATTTCGAGGCCGCAGCTGACGGCCCGTCGGGCGTCGTCCTCGTGCGCCCGTGGAAAGCCGAAATAGATCTGGACGCCATCGCCCAGGAACTGGGAGATGTAGCCGTCGTACCGTTCGGCCGTCTCCTGGCAGACCCGCTGGAAGTCGCCCAGCATTTCATGCAGGTCTTCGGGGTCGAGCGTCTGCGATAGCGCGGTCGATCCGACGACGTCGCAGGTCAGCACCGTGATCTGGCGCCGCTCGCCATCGGCGCGCTGGACGGCGAAGTCCAGAAGCACCCCGCAGCCGCCGCAAAAGCGCGCACTCTCGGAATTGGCGAAAGCGCACGAGGGGCAAATCAACGTCCACCCCCCGGCAACAGGTCGGCCCGCTGTCGTTGCTGCCAGGCTTGCGCCTCTTGCTCGAGCAGCGCATAGGCACGCGCGACGAGATCGCCCGGATCGGTGCAAAGGGCCTCGGGAGCAGCCGCGGCGGCACTGGCCCGATCCCGCAGTCCGCAAGGCGCCGCGCAGGCAGGTTCATGCACGACAGGCGAACGAGAGAACGGCATGCCGCCCCGGAAGTCCCTCCCTGGTTGTCGCAGGAGGTGCATAAATAGACTTTACCGAAGATTACTGACTGATACCAGTTCCGGTCAGAAATTAGGTTTCAAACCAGGGGCGTGGCGTGGCGCGGCGGCATCGTTTTTCCGCTCGCCGACGCTCGATTGTTACCAATTCCCGATGTCGGGGTTCTGGTAGACGAAATCGTTCGGCAGGTCGAGGTTGGAGTATGAGAAGGACAGGCTGATGTCCATCGACAGCACCTGGTGCCACCAGGCGAGCGGCAGGAACATCGTCTCGCCGGGCTCCACGATCACGTCCAGCACCGTCACCTCGCCGAAGAGCGGATAGCGGGCGAGGTCCGGGTTGTCGACGTCGACCGGGCTGAAGACGCCGTTGTAGTTGTAGACCTTCGGGGTCTCCAGGGGCGACACGAGGCGCCAGCGCTTGCGTCCGACCACCTGCGTGTGGAACAGCATCAGGGTGTCGTGGTGCAAGGGCGTCGTGGTGCCGGCCGGCCCGAACCAGAACGACGAGCGGTGGCCGAGCTGCGAGCGGTCGCAGGCGGGCGGCAGGCGGCCGATGTCTTCCAGCAGCGGCGCAAACCCGGGGCTGCGCAAGGCCTCGTTGTTGGCCGTCAGGTAGTAGTCGTTGGTCGGCCCTCCGGCGAGCACCCGGTCGACGAACGGACCCAGCTGCACGATCTTGCGATGCGCGAGCTTGTTCTCCTCGTAGTTCGGATCGGCATCGCGGCCGTCCTGGATCTCGACGTCCAGATGGCCGAAACGCCGCTTCAGGTCCTCGGGCGACCAGCGCTTCATGGCGCCCCAGTCCTTGGTGACGTCGGTCAGGACCACCGGACGGCAGCCCCGCACGTAGCGCTCGACGAACTCGTCGCGCGACGGCGACTTGCGCTTCTCGACCACGCCGTAGCGTGGCGACGACGCCCATAGCTTCTGCAGGTTCGCGACCACAGATTCGAGCTTGCGCTCGACCTTCTGCATGCGGCGGGCGGCGCGAAAGGCCGGATCGGTCTCGATCCGGGCGATGGCCGCCTTCGATTGCACCGCATCGATTCCGGCGGCCGTCATCGTCGAGAGCATCGAGTCGGGCGTGCATTCGCGCAGGCGGTTCTCGGCGATCCACTGCAGCCAGTCGTCGCTGACCGGCGCCGGCGCGCCGAGCTCGCGCGGCCGCGGCGCCGGGGGCAGTTCGGGCAGTTCGGGGAGTTGGGTCGAGGCCTGCGATCGCCTGAGGATCTGGAGGGTCTCGGCGAAGACGGCGTCGACGAAGGGCTTGTTGGGGGTACCCGCTGGGATGCCCTTGTGGTCGTCGACGGCGCCCTCGATGACCTTGTCGATGAAGCCGCGGTTCTGCCGCTCGGCTTCCTGCAGCAGGGTATGAAGAAGGTAGGCCATGGCGCCCACCTGGGCGTTCTGGGTCCAGTCAACCGGGTCTGCGCTCATGCTTTGTCCGAAGGTGATGGGGTCGTACGCGGGTGGACCATGACTGTAGCGGCAGAGGCGATGTCCCGTATCGCGCCGCGGATTGGTCAAAAATGCCTGAATCCGTTAGAACGTCGCAAATGCCAAAAACCATCTTCGCGGACGTCGTACTGGTGGTCCACGGACTGGTCACGGCATTCGCGTTGACTGGTTGTGCATTCGCATGGCTCTGGCCCCGCCTGGCCTGGGTCCATCTGCCGCTGCTGGCCTGGTCGGTGACGGTGGGCGTCACCGGATGGGCATGTCCGTTGACGCTGCTCGAACTCAAGATTCGGCGCGCGGCCGGAGAGTCGACCTACGAGGGGGGGTTCATCGACCACCATGTCGGGCGCCTGGTTCATGCGAATGGATTGCCGCGCGGCGCTCAAGCTTCCCTGGCGCTCCTGCTTGCCGCAGTCAATCTTGCCGCCTACGCAGCGCTGATTCGATCATGAAGATTCGGAGGCCAACATGCGTGAGACCGTCGATCGCATTTCAACCGGACGCGCCGGGGTCAAGCTGGCGGCAACCTGGGCGACGAGCGTCGACGAGGTTCGCGAGGCGCAGCGTTTGCGTTTCAGGATCTTTGCCGGAGAGATGGGCGCGCGCCTGGCGCCGGGACGCGCCACGCTCGAAGGCCACGACATCGACCGCTTCGACGACTTCTGCGCCCATCTGCTGATTCGCGCGCACGCGGCGAACGACGGTGCCCCGCCGCGCGTCGTCGGCACTTACCGCGTCCTCACCCCGGAAGCCGCGCTGCGCGCTGGCGGGTACTACAGCGAAACCGAGTTCGACCTGGCACGGTTGCGGCCCTTGCGCAGGCGCATGGCCGAACTGGGCCGATCGTGCGTGGATCCGGCATGGCGGACCGGCGGGACGATCCTGTCGTTGTGGGCCGCCCTGGGCGACTTCATGGTTCGCCACCGCCTCGACATCGCTTTCGGTTGCGCGAGCGTGTCGGCCTCGGATGGCGGGCACCGCGCCGCCAGCGTCTGGCGCCATGTGTCCCTGCACCATCTCGCACCGGTCGAGCGGCGCGCGGTGCCGCTTCATCCTGCGACCTTGCCGGCCTCGTGCGATGCCATCGATGCCGCGCTGCCGCCGTTGATCAAGGGCTACCTTCGATGCGGCGCCGAGGTGCTGGGTCCGCCCGGCTTCGACCCGGACTTCGACACCGCCGACTTCCCGATGCTGATGCGCTTCGACAATCTGCCGCATCGCCACCATCGCCGCTTCGTCGACAGCGGGCGGCACCGGCCTATCGATAGAAGCGTTCCTCCCAGCGCCTGAGATTCGCCTCGCCCTCGCGCAGGAACGGCGTGAACACCGCGAGCCTGAGCAGCAGGGCATTCAGCGCCCGGGCGGGGAAACGCAGCGGCTTGACGAAATCCACGAACAGCACGACCCGCGATTGCGCCGTGTGGTTCCAGGCTTCGTGCTCGTAGGCGTCGTCGAAGATCAGCGTCCGGCCCTCTTCCCAGTGCTGCAGCGCCTGATCGATCCGGATCGCGCTGCGCTCGCGCGGCTCGGGAACGACAAGCCCGAGGTGCAGCCGGAGTACGCCGTTGTATGGCCCGCGATGCGGCGGCGTGTGCTTGCCCGGCTCGAACACCGAGAACATCGCCGTCTGCAGGCCCGGGATACGTTGCACCAGCCGCCAGGTCTCGGGGCACCGAGCGCAATTGCGCGGGGAACGGACGCCATAGGCCGTGAAGACGAAGACCTTCCAGCGATCGTCGTCGTTGATCGATGCCGCATCGACGCTGATGTCCTGGACGTTCGGCAGCTCGCGCTTGCGCGCCATCACGACGTCGAGTTCGGCTCGCACCGATCGCCAGTCCCGCTCGAGTTCGGCAGCCCATGGAAAATCCGTCGTATCGAAGATGCGGCGATTGCCCAGGATCGCCTGCCGCCGATTGAGGGATTCGGCCAACGCGACCACGCGCATGAAGAGACGGCTCGCCCAGCCCGGCCGCTCCATCGGCGCGATGCCGTCGGTCGCCCAGGCGGGTTCCGGTCCGGCACTCATGGCTTGGATGGCTTGGTTTTCCGGCGGCGCGGCTCCTCCTGCGGCGGCCGCAGCAGGTCCGCGAGAATCCGGAACCCGATACCGACCAGCTTCTCGTCGCCCGCTTTCGCCAGTCTTTCGCGCATCCGCCTCCTGAGCTTGGGTGTCCGGGCCTTGTTGGCGAAATCCTTCTGAAGATCCCTGACGAACCTCAGCGTCTCGGCGGAACTGACGACTTCAATGTCTGTCGGGGAGATTCTCTTGGCCATGGCAGTCCCCTAGAGGTTGAGCGCGGTCGCAACGGCGGCGATGGTCTGCGGCTGGCTCATGGTGAGGAGGTGTCCGAGGTTGAAGCCGGCCAGCGTCATCACGTTGGCAGGGTTCGAAGCGGCCAGCCCGATGTGTCGCGCGGTCCATGCGGGTTGCGTGTCGTCTCCCGGCACCTGGGCTACGTTTCCGATGGGACTCGGTGCGATCGGTGGCACCCATTGCCAGGTGGTGCTGCCGAGGGTGTTCTGCGGCCCGCTCACGCAACGGATGTTGAAGAACTTGCCCGCGATCAGGGGGTCGAGGTCCGAGGCGAGAAGCTGGACGAGCTTCCTCGCCTTCTTCACTTCCGCGAGGTCGAACCCCGTCTGGCTCGGAGTGGGATAGCGATGCAAGGCGCCGTTGGTCAGCGGGTAGTAGGGATCGGCGACATCCCCCGTGTTCATGTCGGTGCTGGGATATGCCGCCAACGGAAAGTTCGGATCGGCGGCCAGCGCCGCCCCGTACTTCGCAAAGGTCTTCTTGGCGTCGAGGAACTGAAAGGCGTAGAGCGCCGGCATCGACGTCAGTACCTTGCGAACCTTCTTCTGGTCGAGCAGCGCCAGCAGCGGCTCGCCTTCGAAGAAGCGATGGATCTGGCCGCCATAGCCGTAGAACGGGGTGGCCACGGTCACTGCCGCCCTCAGGGCCGGCGTGTCGTGCTTGCGCAGGATCCAGTTGACGATCATGCCGCCGGCGCTGTGCCCGACGAGCGAGTAGTCCTGCAGCACGTCGGCGTTGTTGCATTCGTCCTTCACCCGCTCCTGGAAATACGGCAGGAACTTCTTGACGAAGAACTTGCCGATGTCGTTGGTGGTACGGCGCCAATCCCAGCCGAAGACGAAGTAGTCGATCTTTTTCGCCTCGCACCAGGCCGTGAAGCCGTCGTAGGGCGTGCGGCCTGCGACCTTGACCGGCCCATCCGCGAGGACGAAGCGGTTTCCCTTGTCACGATGCTTGCCGCCCACCTTGACCATCTCGACTTCCAGCACGGTGCCCATCATGCTCCAGATGTCGAGCCACTTCCTCTCGTAGGCAAAGGTCTGGTTCGACGGTCCGCCTTGCACATAGGGCTTGGTGGCGCGCTTGAGCTGGCTGCCGAGGCCGCCCGGGAAGAGGAACACGGTGTGCCGCTGGCCGTTGGCGGGCCCGCCGATCAGAAAGTAGCGGTCGACGAAATCATCGATCAGGTGGTCGAGCATCCTGAGCTGCTCGAGGTCGCGATTGGTCTCGTAGTTCATCGCTTTCCTTTCTGGCCGCGGGGTGCAGCAGGAGGCTTCTGCAAGGCGATCAGGATGCGGCGCCAGATCTAGACGTACAAGTCCGGAGCAGTCGCGTCGTCCACGCCGGCTGCGTATCGTCCCCGGGAACACGCAGCCCCAGGTGGATCGGTGACACGTTCTTCGCCGGATCGAACTCGCGAGTGATCCAGTCCCAGGTGAAAGGGGTACGGGTCCGGTTCTTCGGGCGTACGCCCCTGATGTTGTAGAACCTGGAAGACAGCGCCTTGTCGAGCGGGCCGGTCAACGTCTCGGCTACCTGTCTCGCTGCTTCGAGTTCCGTGCGGCAGAAGCCCGTGATCTCGGCTTGCGGATACCGGAAATTGGGCGGGACCTCGACAGGGCGATAAGGGTCCGCCGGCTTTTTCGTCTTTGAATCGACGCATGGATAGGCCGCAAGCGGATAGGCGTCGTCCTTGAAGGCGCACGCGTTCGCGAGGTAGATCCTTTCCTCCAGCAGGTTGACGGTGTAAAGCGCCGGGAACGACGAGATGACGCGGACCATTTCATCCTGGCCCAGATGATTCAGCAGTGGTTCTCCGACGAACCAGCGACCGATCTGCCCCGAATAGCCGTAGAACGGCGTCGCGACGGTGATCGCCTTGTTCGGTTCGGGCAGCGCCTTGGGGTGTTTGCGCAGGATCCAGTTGACGAGCATGCCGCCCAGGCAATGACCGATCAGCGTCATCTGCGCGAGTGGATCCACCTTGTACTCATCGCGCAACCGCTTGCAGAAGGACGGCAGGAACTTCTTCGCAAAGAAATCGCTGACTTCCGGGATCGGCCGCCGCCAGTCGTACCCGTAGAAGAAGACGTCGATGCCGCGCTGGGCGCACCAATCGGCAAACGAGTCGTACGGCGTGTAGCCGAATGCCTGGACCGATCCGCCGGCGATCACGATGTGCCGGTCCGCGTCGACCCAATGGCCTGCAGCGTCGCGCTTCATCTTCAGCATCAGCGCAGCGCCGATGAGGGTGTAGATGTTGAGGCAGACGGTCTGGAACAGCGTCGGGTCCGGGCTCGCCCCGCCCGAATAGGCAGCGCGCGATCGCTTCAGTTCCGAACCGCAACCACCCGGGAACAGGATCACCGTCTTTCGCTTCTCCGGCGAAGCGTATTGATTCCGCAGCCGGATGAATTCGGAGACGGCGCGTTCGAGTTCCTTCAGTTGGGCTTGGTCCCGGGCCTCCAGGTAGGTCATCGCGTCGCTCCTTCCACGTCCGCCACGATGGGATGCACGGTGTGCCGAACGTTGGTGGGCACATACGGCTTGAGCCACTCCGCGGGACCGCCCTGCGCGTCCGTCAGGACCACCGGGTCGAAATAGCGCACCCGGTCCTCTTCCGTGAGATCGTCCGGCCGCTCGAAGTACTGTGGATCGAGCATGTCCGTGCCCGCAAGATACGTACGCGGCCGGGTCGGCGTGGCGCTCGACCAGATGAAGCAATGGAAGTTGGCCGACGCGATCACGTACCACCGCACGGGATTGAACGACCCCGCGCGCACGATGCGGCGCAGCGTCTTCACCAGGATGCGCATGCGCGACACCACCGTCCACGGTCGCCTGAACATTCGCTCGATGAAGTCCACGACCGCGTCCCGGTCGTCGGCCAGTTGCTTGTGGCCGATGGTCTCGCCATCGAGGTCGCGCAGGCGCAGGTTCGGCGCGAGATGCCCCATGCGCAGGTCATCCCAGAAGCTCGCGGTGCCAGCCAGCGGCGCGACCAGACTCAGGTACACCGGCATCGGCATCAGAGGGTTGCGCGCGAGGGCGTCGATCTGCCGCTCCATCTCGGCCGCGGTCTGGTGGCGCTGGTCGAACATGTAGCCGTAGCAGATCGCGATGCCCTGCGACTCGGCAAAGGCGATGTCCTCGATGACGTTGTAGCGCCGGCCGAGGTTCTGCTTCTTGTTGTAGCGGGCGAGCATCTCGCGGTCGAGCGACTCGACGCCAGCAAAGAGCAGGATGCAATTCGACCTGGCAAGGTGCACGATGAGTTCGCGATCGTGCAGGATGTTCTGCGTCACGAGGGCCGCCCAGCCGCGCACCTTCGGATGCGAGCCGAGCAGCTTCGCCACGCGCAGCATGTGCGCGGCATCGTCGGAGAAGTTGTTGTCGAGCAGCATGACCAGCGGGTACCAGCGCCTGAAGCTCCAGCGCGCGCTCGCCGCCAGCGTGCTCTCGAGCGCATCCGCGAAGTGATCGAGGCTGTAGGTCGCATGGGCGCCGACCTCGTTCGGCATCACGCAGAAGCTGCACTTGAAGCTGCAGCCACGCGACGATTCGATGAGGTGGAGCATCGGGCTGATGCCGCTGCGCAGGAAGAGGCCGTAGTCCACCCGGTACGAAGAGATCTTCGCCGCTGCGGAGCGATAGATCGGCTTGAGCGAGCCGCGCAGGAAGCCCTCGACGACCTCCGGAACGGTGTCGACGCCACCGGCGCACACGACGTCGAAGAAACGTGTCGCGAACTCCGGAAAGTTGCTGCAGATGCTGCCGCCCCCGACGACGATGGCGCCGGCCGAGCGAAAGAAGTAGGCGAGCTGGCGCATCCGGTCGAAGTCGGGTTGCAGGCCGGTGAGGAAGACGATGTCGTAGCCACCGCAGTCGCGAGGCTCGAAGGGGCCGTGCCAGTCTTCGTGGTGCAGCCGGACGTCAAAGCGTCCGGGGTCGATCAGCGAGCCGATGTGAAGGCCCGTGATCGGCTGCATGTAGTAGTTGGATCGCCGCTTGTCGCGACTCGGGCGCAAGTGCGTGCAGACCACCAGCGCCTTTCGCCTGGAGGAGACGCGGTCTCGCGACGGCGCAGTCATCCCGCGCCTGACGGTGCAATGGCGAAGCGGATCATTCCTCCTCCGTGGTTCTTAGAACAATCCGCCTATGCCTGACAGCAATTGGCAAATTGCGCACGAAAGTTCTCACAAATGATACGCTTGCGCATCGAAAAATCCAACTTGACGGAGTTCGGAAGGCACATCCAATGCTTGCCACGGACACGATGGAGCCCGGGCGCGAGAGCGCCGAACGCCGATTCCTCACGATCGCCTTCATTGATCTGATCGGCTACACGGAGCTGTCCGAAACACTGGACCCTGAAGACCTCGGCAGCCTCCAGCGCCGCTACCAGATGCTGGCGCTGGCGACGATGGAGCGCTATGGCGGCTTCGTCGCGCGCTTCATCGGCGATGGCGTGCTGGTCTATTTCGGCTACCCACGCGCGCACGAACGCGACGCCGAACGCGCCGTGCGCGCGGCGCTCGAGTTGCTGCGGCAACTGCGCCTCATGGACACCACGGTCAAGGGCCACACGGTCCCGGCCTTCAATGCGCGAATCGGCATCCACTCCGGGCTGGTGGTCGTCGCACACGAGCTGATGAGCGCGGGTGCCAGCATGCCGGGCATCGTCGGCGAGGCCGCGAACCTGGCGGCCCGTCTGCAGACCGATGCCCCGCCCGGCGGCATTCTCATCAGCGGCGACACGCTCGACCTGGTCGACGGCCTGATGGACATCGAGGCGCTGGGCACGCGGCACTACAAGGGGCTGTCGCGCGAAGTCAACGTCTTCAGCGTGCGCAACCTGATGCCCGGTGCGCGGCGCGCCGCACTCGGCTTTCAGCGCGGCGCCACGCGCATGGTCGGCAGGCAGGGTTCGATCGAGCGGCTGCTGGCGCGGTGGATGGCGGCCACCACGGCACCGCGCAGCCAGACCGTCGCAGTGGTGGCCGAAGCCGGCGCCGGCAAGACGCGACTGGTGCTCGAATTGCTGAACCGGCCCGAGTTCGCGGAGGCCCAGGTGCTCAAGGCCGGCTGCCACGAGATCTTCACCAGAACGCCGCTCTACACCTTCACCAACTTCTTCTGGGCCCGCGCCGGGCTGTCGACGGAGGACAGCCCGGCCGAGGCGTCGCTCAAGGTGTCGCGGCTGCTCGACGAGGTCGGCGCGAACGAGACCGGGCACCGCGAGCTGATGCTGGCGCTGCTCGGCCTGGGCGCGGTCGATCCCGCCGCCACGCCAACCCCGACGCCGCAACTCTTCAGGCGCCGGCAAGCCGAGTTCATCGTCGACTACTTCAAGAAGCTGGCCGGCGGCCAACCGACCGTGTTGTGGATCGAGGACATGCATTGGCTGGATCCGTCGTCGGCGGAGGTCTTGCAGGAACTGCTCGCTGCGGTCAAGAACGAGACCATCCTTGTATTGCTGACGATGCGATCGTTTCCGCCGGGCCCTGCGCTGCCGGAGACGGACGAGGTTGTCCAGCTCGAGCAGATGGACGATCGCCATTGCCTGGAGATCGCACGCTCGATTCCAGGCGCGGAAGTGCTGACGGCCGACATCCTCGACCAGGCGGTGGAGGCTGCCGAAGGCGTGCCGCTTTTCGTGGAGCAACTGGTCATGGGCCTGCTCGACGAGCGCGTGCATGGGAGCCTCCGAAACCGGCGGCTCGGCGGCGTGCCCTTGATGCTCGCCGAGTTGCTGTCGGAGCAGCTCGACCGACTGCCCGGCGGACGCCGCATCGTGCAGGCAGCTGCATGCATCGGCCGGTCTTTCGTGCCCGACTTTCTGCTGGCGGTGCTCGAAGAGGACGCGACGCAGGTCGCCAAGCCGCTCGAAGTGCTGGTCGCGGCCGAGATACTCTGGCCGAAGCGCCACGGCGCGGAGATTCAATACGAGTTCCGTCATTCGCTGCTGCAGCGCATGGCCTACGAGTCGATGGTGCAGACCGAGCGGCGCGCGGTCCATGGCCGCATCGTCGACGTCATGCGCCAACGGGAGTCCTCGCTGCCGGTCTTGCCGGAGGTGATGGCGCACCACCTGACGGAGGCCGGCCGCACGCCGCAGGCCATCGAGGCGTGGCTGCAGGCCGGTGTCAAGGCCGCCACCAATTCGGCGCACGTCGAGGCGGTCGACCACCTGCAAAAGGGCCTCGGCTTGCTGGCGGAGATCGACGACCCCAAGCAGCGAAGGCAGCTCGAACTCAACCTGCAGGTCTCGATGATGGGGTCGGTGCTTGCGACGCAGAGCGCGACGTCGACAGCATTGCACGCCTGCTGCGAACGCGGCTTGCAGCTGTGTGCGCAGGGCGATGCCACGCCGCTGGTCTTTCCGTTCGCCTTCGGCGAATTCACCTACGTGAACTGCTGCGGCAAGGGCGAGGAGGCCGAGCGTCTCGCCGGCATGTTCCTGTCGCTGTCGGAGCGCAACGGCTTCGAGTCCGGCCGGGTGATCGGCCATCGCATGCTCGGCATGGCGTTGCTGTCACAGGGCAAGGGCATCGAAGCACGGGCGCAGATCGAAGCCTCGCTGGCGCTCTACTCGCCCGAGCGCGATGCGGCGACGACGCGCATGTTCGGCCAGAACACCGAAGTTCACAGCAAGTCATTGCTGAGCCTGACGCTGTTCTGCCTCGGCGAGGTCGATGCCGCGCTCGCCGTGGGCGTCGACGCCCTGCGTACCGCCGACGCGCTGCGGCATCCGCATTCGACCGCCATCCCCCTGGTGTACGTGGGCGGATGGGTCTTCGGCCTTTGCGAGGCGACCGAGCCCATGCGCCGGGAAGCGCGCCGGCTGCTGCAGCTCGCGGAACAACATCGATTGGCGGGCTTTCGCGCCCACGGCATGGGTTTCTTCGGCTGGGCGCTGTGCCAGAGCGGGCACCTGGCGCAAGGCATTGCGGCGATCGAGCAGGCGGTCGCGGCCTTCGAAGCGGTGTCGTTCCATCTCGCCCTCGCGGGCCACTATGCCAACCTCGCGGATGCGCAGCGGCGCCTCGGCCGGCTGCAGCAGGCGCAGGCATCGGCAAGCCGAGCGCTCGCACTGGTGCCCGAGGGCAGCCGATGGCTCGAGCCCGAGGTGCTGCGGATTGCCGCCCTGGTCAACGCGGAGCTGGCGGACGACCCGGCGGTGACCGAAGCGATGCTGCGTCGGGCCGTGGAATCGGCACGGCGCCTCGCGTTTCCGGTCATGGAGCGGCGCTGCCTGGAAAGCCTCTCGGATTACCTGGGCTCGGACCGGCCGGACGCGCAAGCAGACGAGCGGTTTCGGGCACTCGACGGGCTTGACGGACTGGCGCGGCGCGTCGAGAAGGTGGTGGGCGCCACATAGTCCGGCCTTCGAGACCGGCGGGGCGTCGCCCCTCAGGCCGAATGCCGAAGATGGAACGGCTGCTGGGTGTCGCGCTTGTCGAGTTGTCGCATCCGGCGCTCGAGGTCATAGATGTCGACCGCCCCGGCGAGATAGGTTTCTTCGGCCTCGCGCGAGTTCGGGAAGCGTCGTTGCAGCGATGCGAGCGCGGTGAACGCACGGTAGAGGAGTGTCATGTCAGTTTTTGGAGAAACCTGAAGAATAAGGGTTTTCCCTAATTCCTGCTGTGATCCTCGTCAAACCCGACAGGCGTTGAGGGATAGCCCGGCGACCCACAGGCACTCGACTTTTCTCATACCTGACAGATATTTGGCGCGTTATATTTCGTCACCGCCACCGCACCGCTCCCGCCCGCATGGACAACGACGAGGTCAACAAGCTGCTGGCACGCATCGGCCGCGAAGACCAGGAAGCGTTTCGTCAGCTGTACAAGGCGTTCAGCCGCAAGGTGTACGCGTATGTCCTCAACATGCTGAGCGACCACGCGCGAGCCGAGGAAGTCCTGGCGGACTCGTTCTACGAGGTCTGGCGCCACCCCGATCGCTTTCGCGGCGATTCTCAGTTCTCCACCTGGCTCATCGGGATTGCGCGCAGAAAGGCGCTGATGGTCTACCGTGCGCGGCGGCCTGACGAGGTGCATGGCGATCTCGACGACATCGCCGAGACCACCGCCTCCGACACGCCTGACGGCTACGCGGAGTTGGCTGGCAAGCAACGGCGTGAAGGCGTGCAACATTGCATGGGCAAGCTGTCGGACGAGCATCGCGAATGCCTGCACCTGGTGTTCTACGAGGGCATGAGCCTGGCTGACGTGGCGGAGGTACAGAACTGCCCCGAGGGCACCGTCAAGACGCGCCTGTTCCACGCCCGCCAGAAGATCAAGAATTGCCTGCAGTCGCTGCTGCGCAGCGAGGGGAGTGCCCCTGACGCCAGGGGCGCTCTTGCATCCTGAAGATGCTCGTGGCGTATTTGGCAATTGCGCGAATTAATTTGAACCGTCCGCCGGGCTCGTGCAACCAAGGGGCTGACACGGCATGTCCCGTGCAGGAATGATCATCATGAAAGAACGCTTCGAAGAACTCCTCCCCTGGTATGCCAACGGCTCGCTGGGCGCCGAAGACCGCGCCTGGGTCGAGGCCTACATGGCACAGCATCCCGAGTCCCGCAGCGAGCTGGACTGGTATCGCTCATTGCAGGCGCGCGTGCAGGAAAACGCCCCGGCCGTGCCGGCAACGATCGGCCTGGCCCGCACCATGCGCCTGATCCAGGGCGACCGTCCGACCCTGGCCGAACGCATCGGCGCCTTTTTCGGCAACTTCGGCATGCGCCCGAGCTACGCGCTGGCCGCGCTGGCGGTCATGGCAGTGCAAGGTGGCGTCATCGTGAACATGCTCGGCAGCGCTCGCGAGAGCGCCGACGAAATCCGCGCGCTGCACGCGGTTCGGGTCGAAGAGGGCCCGATGCTGAAGATCAGCTTCGCGCCCGACGCCAAGGAGAGCGACATCCGCATGCTGGTGGTCCAGGTTCACGGCGAACTGGCCGGCGGCCCTGGCCAACTCGGCGACTACTACCTGCGCGTACCGGCCGGCAGCGAAGCGGCGGCGCTCGCACAGGTCAAGGCCGCCCCGATCGTTCAGGCCGCCTCGCTCGCAGCCGGCGTGCCGCCCCGGGAGTAGCCGACATGGCCGCACTGCTGACCCGTCGTCTGCTGCTGCGCGGCGCACTGGGTGCCGCAGCCCTGCCCTTCGGTCCCGCCATGAGCGCCCCGGCCGACGCCAGCGCCGCCGGGTCGCGCATCGCATTGGTGATCGGCAACGGCGCCTACCGCACTGCACCGCTGAAGAACCCGCCGGGCGACGCCATCGCCGTCGCGGCGGCGCTGCGCGGCCTGGGCTACGAGGTGACCCTGCGTCAGAACACGCGACTGCCGGAACTGATCGAATCGCTGCGCGAGTTTTCGATCCGTGCGCCCAAGGCGGCGGTTCGCGTGGTGTTCTATGCCGGCCATGGGGTTCAGGTGAAGGGTCGCAACTACCTCGTGCCGATCGATGCCGACCCGCAGTCCGAAGATGACATCCAGCGGCAGAGCGCGGACGTCGGCGAGTTCGTCGACCGACTCAGTGCGATCGGCACCGGGGCCAACATCGTGGTGCTCGATGCCTGCCGAGTGAACCCGTTCGCCGGCGGCGTCATCGTGGGTCCCGATGGACGGCGCCTGAAATTCCGCGGCGCGACGCCGGGCGGCCTGGCATCGCTCGATGCGCCGGTGGGCACGCTCGTGGCCTTTTCGACCGCGCCGAACGGCGTGGCGCTCGACAGCGCCAGCAGCGAGCACAGCGTCTATGCACGCCACCTGCTCGCCAACATGTCGATGCCGGGGCTGCAGATCGAGCAACTCTTCAAGCGGGTGCGTATCGGTGTGGCCGAAGACACCGGCCGCGTACAGGTACCCTGGGAGTCCTCGAGCCTGACCGCTGACTTCTGCTTCAAATCGAACGCCAACGGGCGCTGCGGCAGCTGAGCCACCCCTCACGCGTGGTCTTCAATGAAGCGCTCGAGCTCGCGCGCGAAGCGCAGTGGCTCACTGACATGCGGCGAATGGCCGGCATGCGGATAGACCGAGACCTGCGCGTGCTTCACCGTGTCGCGATACCAGGCGTCGAGCGGCACACCGGCGTAGTGCGGGCTGCGGGCCCCGAGCACGACGAACAGCGGCGCGTCGAGGCGCGACAGCGAAGCGCGGAAGTCGGCCTTCGCCATTGACTCGGCCAGGTCGAGCAGCGGCTTGACATCGATCCGCCCCAGACGGCGACGCAGCATCCGTCCGAGCGGCGCTTCGACAGCCAGTTGGCGCTGCAACCAGGCGCCCCCGAGTGCTCCGACCTCGTTCAACAGCATCTCGGCCAAATCCCGGCGCGCGCCGGCGATCAGCCCCGACAGCATCGCCGCGCTGCAGCCGCCGAACAGCCCCAGTCGCCAGCTGTCGTCCGTCACGATGCGCGGCGACTGGTCGACCAGCGCCACCGCTGCAACCCGCTGCGTGCCATGCAGGTGCAGGTATTGCATCAACGTCAGCGCGCCCATGGAATGCCCGACCAGGATCGAGCGCTGCAGCCCGAAGTGGTCGAGTGCCTCGGCCAGGTCGTTCGCAAGCCGCGCCAGCGTGATGCTGCCGCTCGCCGACCGGCAGCTGCCATGGCCGCGTGCGTCCCAGCTCAGCACGCAATGGCGCCTTGCCAGCCTCCGGGCCACCGGCAGCCAATCGCGATGCGTGCATCCGAAGCCGTGCACCAGCACCAGCGGCGACCCGCGGCCGAGCACACACACGGGAACAACGTGGCCATCGGTGGCAGTGAACGTGTCGTATTCGCTCGCACCGCGCGAGCCGAAACCCATCAATCCGAAGTTGCGCAGCGCGTCGAAGGCACCGCGCACGCCCGTCAGGCGTGCGGGGTTCGGCGGCGGATCAGGCGGCGCGCTGTCGGGCATCGCTGGCGATCCTACGCCGGTGCGGGGTTTGCCCGAAATCTCCTTGAACCGAATCCGGAAGGTCCGCAACCCATGGGCGGGAAGGCAAGCAATTCGGCAAGCCCAACCTCAAACCCTGTCATCACTCCCTGGAGATCATCATGCAAATCGTTCGCAAAGCATCCCTCGTCATCGCCCTCGGTTTCGCCTTCGGTGGCGCGATGGCCGGCGAAATCGCCGGCTCGACGGTGTTGTCCACCAACGCCAACAACACCTCGTCCGGCTTCCTGGCCACGGCGCGTCAGAACATCGGCGTGTCCGAGGGGAACTCCAAGATCACCAACAGCACGGTGATCGCCAACGGCGCCAACAACTCCGCCTCGGGCTTCCTGTCGACGGCGAACCAAGACGTCGGCCGTGCACGGGACAACGGCGAGCTCACCAACAGCACGGTCATCGGCACGAACCTGAACAACAGGGCTTCGGGCTTCCTCAGCACCGCCACGCAGGAAGTGGGCTTCGCCAAGGGCAACGGCAAGGTGAGCAACTCGACCGTTATCGCCAATGGGGCAACCAACACCGCATCCGGCTTCCTGTCCACGGCCAGCCAGCAGATCGGCGGCGCGCAAGGCAACGGCAAGCTGACGAACTCGACCGTCATCGCCTCCGGCTCGAACAACAGCGCAAGCGGCTTCCTGTCCACCGCCGCCCAAAGCATCGGAGTCGCCAAGTAACCAGCGCTGCGCTTTCGTCGCTCATCCGCCAGCGCCAACCGCGCTGGCGGCTTTCCAGCAAGGAGACCCCCCATGAATGCCCCCCTCGCCCGCACCTCCCGCATCATCCTCGTCGCCATCACGCTGGGCGCATGCGCCAGTGCATTCGCGGGGCAGGAACTGCTGGAGGTCGACTCGCGGTTCCGCGCGAAGATCGCGAAGGAGAAGATCCGCATCGGCGCACAGGAGCGCAAGGCGGAAGAACAAGGGAAGTCCCTGGACCCGAACCAGGGCACCTGCGGGAGCCAGAGCATCGGCAACATCGACACCGGCGGGCGCATCGGAGCCGCTCCGCGCGAGGTGTTCGTGTTCGCACCCAATGCGATCAACATCGTCGGCCGCGGCAGTTGCCAGTGACCCGAAATCCCTCAGAACGGAGATGTCATGAAACCGCCCCGTATCGTGCGCTTCCTGGCCCTTGCAGCCATCGCGGCACTCGCCGGCTGCCAGACGCTCGAGGTCAAGCAGCAAACCATCGAACAAACCGCCGAGATCCGCATCGGCCCCGAGCAAAAGCCCCAGCGCTCGATCACGGGCTTTTCGCAGGCGCTGCGCTGCATGGACACGCTGATGCTCGACTTCGGCGTGCACGACGTGACGATGCTGACCGAGGAAATCAACGACGAAACGAAGAAGCTGAACGCCGGAACGCGTGACATGCTGATCTCGGCGGTGTCGGACATGTCGCGGCGCAGCCGCGCGGTGCGCCTGGTCGCGTTCGGCAAGGACACATTGAACGTGGTCAGCTTCTTGTCGGCAGCGCAGACCACAGCGGTCTACCAGGCGATTCCGCGCTACGACATCAAGGGCTCCGTGTCGCAGTTCGACGAGAACCTGATCAAGAACCAGAAGGACATGGGCATCGGCTACTTCCCGTACTTCAACCTCGGCGTTGCCAAAGACGCGTCCACCAGCATGCTGGCGCTCGACCTGAGCGTGCTGTCGACCAGCGACATGGGGGTGCTGCCGGGGGTCACGTCGCGCAATGCCGTGGTGATCATGAAGCAGGGCAAGGGCATCGACGGCGATGCCGCCTACCAGAAGTTCGGCATCAACTACAGCATGAACCTGGCACGTTCGGAAGGCAACTCGCAGGCGCTGCGCGGCCTGGTCGAACTGGCGGTGGTGGAACTCATCGGCAAGCTGACGAAGACCCCCTACTGGTCCTGCCTGGGCGTCAGCGACCCGAAGGCGAACGAGGAAACGCGTCTCGAGCTGCTGGATTGGTACAGCGCGATSGCTTCGACGCGCATCGAGCTGATCGCCTACTTCCAGAACCAGCTCCGCCATCGCGGGTTCTACGACGGCCCGATCGACGGCGAATTCAATCCTGCCATCGACGAGGCGATCTCCAACTATCGCGAGCAGCTCGGCCTGAGCCGCGCGGCAGTGCTCGACGACAAATTCTTCAGCGCCTTCCTCGCTGCAGACCACAGCAAGATCAAGCGCCCGGCACAACCGGCACGCTACGTTGCGCCCGGCACGCCTGCCACCCCGCCCGGATCACGGACGGCTGAAGCCACCGCACCGACGACGGCCCCCGCACCCACGGCGACGCCCCTGAAGCTGTCCGTCTCGGCCCCGAACCAGCAGACCCGGTTTGCCCCCGGGGAGTCGATCAGCCTCTCCCTGGCGCCGTCGCAGGATGCCCACGTCTACTGCTACCTGCGGGACGAGGAGGCCAAGGTCATCCGCTTCTTCCCCAACCGGTTCACGCGGGACTCGCGCATCGCTTCGGCCAAGCCTCTGACATTGCCCGGCTCGATGCGCTTCCAGCTCTCGATGAATGCGAAGGGCGTGCCCGAGACAGTGACCTGCTTCGCAACGCCGCGCGACGTGCTGCCCTCGCTGCCCCAGGCGGTGGTCGGGATCGACTTCGAACCCCTGCCCGGCGCCACGCTCGCGATGATCAGCGCCGCCTTCGACAAAGCCAGCGGCGGCACGCTCGCCCAGGAGAACTTCCATGTACAAGCCAAGTGATTTCCTCTCTGATCGTCGGGAACGGCGCGGCGCACGCCTGGCAGCGCTTTCCCTGGTGGCCGTCGTCGCCGTGACCGGCGTCGTCCTGCAGTGGCCCCGCGGCGCGACTGCGGCTGTCGCGGCCATCATCGGTGGCGACGACCGTGTCGCACCCCCGATGGGGCCAACGCCGCCGGCAGCGGGCGGCAAGGCACCCGCCACCTACCAGCTCCGCTGCTGGCAGAACGGCCGGCTGCTGTTCGAAGAAGGGCCGGTCACGCTGAGCGCCGAAGCACGGCAGGGCACAAGGATGGTGGCGACCGACCGCCGTGGCGGGGCCCTGTTCGTCACCGCCGATCTCGGCGGAACCACCTGCATGGCGCGCCCCTACCCGCCCCCGCCCGCCCTCTGGCTGCCGCGCTGAGGCCCATTCCGCCGTCACCTGGAGCCCCGACATGAACTGGTTCACCCAAGCCTTCCCGCAACCGCCGTCGCTCCGGGCTGCGGCCCTTGCCGCCAGCTGCGCTGCGTTTCTTGCCGCGACTCCTTCCGGGACCGCACGGGCAGCCACCGAAACCCGCGGCGTCGCCGACTTCGACGAGGTCGTGCTTGCCGTCGCCGGCGACGTCCGCATCGAACAGGGCCTGCGCGAGTCGCTGACCCTGGAGGCCGAGCCTGCGGTGCTGCGCAAGATCACGACCGAGGTCCGCGATCGGCGACTGCTCATCGGCCTTGGGCCGGGTCGGGTCGAGACGAGGCAGCCGATTCGGATGAAACTCGGCGTCCAGAGCTTGCGCGCCTTCGAGTCGCGCGCCGCCGGCGAGATCAGCATCGGACCGCTGCGCAGCGACACGCTCGCACTGGTACTGGCGGGCAGCGGCTCGATCCGCCTCGAGCGCCTGGACAACGCGCGCAGTCTCGACGTGCGAATCACCGGTGCCGGCGATGTCGCCGTCGGCGGCGGCAAGGTGGCGGCGCAGCAGCTCGCCATCGCCGGCATCGGCACCTATTCCGCACCCAGGCTCGCCAGCGAGCGCGCCGACGTGGCCATCGATGGCAACGGTGAAGTGCAACTCGCCGCCAGCACCACGCTGGCGGTGCGCATTGGCGGTGTCGGCAACGTGCGCTACCACGGCGACCCGGCGGTGACACGTTCCATCCGCGGCATCGGCTCGGTCGAGAAAGAGTGAACCGGGCAGGCGGCGCACGCAACCCATGGGCATCGACGAACCCCACACCCAAGGAGCCCTCCCATGATCCGCTACCTCAGCACCCTCGCCCTCGCCATCGCCGCCGCACTGGTCACCCCCCTCGTGAAGGCCGAGAAGGTCATGGTCTACCGCGAAGGCCAGCTCGTGCTCCCGCAGGACGTGGCGGACGTGCTCGGCAATACCCGTTCGATCCGCCTGCTCGACGATGCGCCCGCCGCCCCGGCGAAGGCCACCGCGGTGGCGACGGGCTCCCGGGTGAATGCATCGGCACGTCCCTCGGAATCCACCCGTGCCGCGCGCAATGACTCGAAAGCGCCCGCCTCGGCGCTGTCCCTGCCGGTACGGTTCGCTTTCGATTCCGCCGAGATCCTTCCGGCCGCACGGATCCAGCTCGACGCACTCGCCAAGGGCATCAAGCTGCTGGCACCAGGAAGCATCGTCACGGTCGAAGGCCACACCGACGCCAAGGGCAGCCCGGCCTACAACCTCGAGCTCTCGCGCAACCGGGCCCGCGCCGTGCGTGACTATCTCGTTCACGAACACGGCATCGACGCCGCACGCCTGAAGACGGTCGGGTACGGCCCCAGCCAGCCGATCGAAGACACCGATCCGTACTCGGCCATCAACCGTCGCGTGCAGTTCCGCGGCGCCTGAGCGTTCGCCGCGCAATGCCCGAGGCGGACCGGATCGCGGCGGCCCGCCCTCCCCTTGTGCCGCCGCAGCGCTCGCCCGAGAATGGCATGCGATCGCCCGTGGAGTCCTCGAGGTCCGCAGCATCCATTCTTTCGGCCGTCACCATGAATCGCCGTCGCCTGCTCGCCTGCCTTGGCCTCGGTTTCGGCTTGAGCCGGGCCGGCCTCGCGCAAGCGCAGCAGGCCCCGGTCGACTCGCCAGGGCAACGCCGTGTCGCACTCGTGATCGGCAACGGCCGGTACCCCGAAATCCCGCTGAACAATCCCGAGCATGACGCTCGCCTGGTCGCGCAGACTTTGCGCAGCCTCAACTTCGAGGTCGGCGAGCATCTGAATCTCAATGCCCGCGACTTCAAGCGCGTGCTGCGGGAATTCGCTCGCCGGATGGACGACGATCAGGTCGCGTCGGTCTTCTACTACGCCGGCCACGGCATACAGATCGGCGGGCGCAACTTCCTGCTGCCGGTCGACATCGCATTGCGCGACGAGGCCGAAGTGCGCGACGAGGCCATCGACATGCAGGAGGCGCTGCTCACGCATGTCGACCGGGTGCGTCCGCGCGCGCGCATCTTCATCATCGACGCCTGTCGCAACGACCCCTTCGCGTCACGCCGTGCTGCCTCGCGCAACGCCAACGGCCTGGCCGAGATGGCGGCGCCGGGTGCCCTCATTGCCTTCTCCGCGGCGCCCGGTCGCGTCGCCGAGGACGGCCCGGTCGGCGGCAACAGCATCTACACGCGCTACCTCGCCTCCGAGATGCGGACCCCGGGGGTGGATGTCGAGGAGATGATGAAGACCGTTCGCATCAAGGTGCTGCGCGACACCCAGGAACGCCAGATCCCCTGGGTCAACACGTCGATGGTCGTGAATTTCATGTTCAACCCCGCGCCGGCACCGACGCTGGCCGGGCCGAAACGCAACCTGCAGCTGCTCGTGCAGGCGCAACGCAGCCTGAACACCGATGCGCGCGATGCATCGGCCTCGTTGGCGCTGCGGGTCTATGTACTGAGCGATGCGAGCGGGTTCGAGAAGGCGAGCTTCGACAGCCTCTACGACGATGACGAAGCCACCCTCGGGTCGAACATGCTTGCGCGCCAGAGTCTGTTCCTGCGCCCCGGCGAGGCCCGCGAGCTGGACCTCGAACTGCGCGGCGACGCGCGTGCCGTCGCGGTGTTCGGTGCGTTTCGGGAAATCGAGAGCTCTCAGTGGCGTGCCGTCCTGCCCTTGCCGGGTGGATCGCTTGCGCGCGCGCGCCTCGACGCGCAGGCGCGCCGGCTGCAACTGGGGTGGGCCAAGTGATGGGCAGCGGCATCGACGAGCCGGCCGCCGCGCGCGCACTTCGCGTCGAAGCCCTCCCCCTCGTTGCCCTGCTGTCACGCCTGCGCGACTCGGCGCCCGTCGATCCGGCCGAATTGCGCCGGACGCTGTCAGCGGCGGTGGCCCATTTCGAGGCCAATGCGCGCGTCGCAGGTGTCGATGAGGCCAGCGTCGCGGCCGCGAGCTATGTGCTCTGCGCCTGGGGCGATGAGCAGTTCGGCGCCGGAGCCGGCGGACTGCTGCAGCGCTTTCACGGGGAGGCCGACGGCGGCGACAAGCTCCTGCGCCTGCTGTCGCGGCTGGCCGAAAAGCCGCGCGAGCATCGCGCGCTGCTCGAGCTCTTCCATACCTGCCTGAGTCTCGGGCTGCGTGCGGGCATGGCGCCCGACAGCCGAGACCATGAAATCCTGCGCACGCGCGTGCACCTCGCGCTCGAACAGGCGTCCCCGGTTCCGGCGCTGGTGGCGCCGTGGCACTGCGCGCCCGCTGCGGCCAACCCACCGCGGGCGTCACGTGTCGCGTTGCCGGCGGTGCTGCTGCTCGGCGTGCTTGCCGTCGGCATCTACACCGCCAGCCAGCTTCAGCTTGCAGCGCGCGTCGACGGCGTGCTGGCGTCCTTGCAGCGACTCGTACCGGCACCCGCCGTCGCCGCGCAGCCGGTGGTGGCCACCGCGAAGGGGCCGCCGCGGCTGGCCTCGAGCCTGCGCGACGACATCGATGCGGGCCGGCTGTCGGTGCGCGATGAAGCGCTGCGCAGCGTGGTCGTCATCGGCGCCAACGCGCTTGACGACGCCACCGGCCCGTTGACGCGCCTGGGCTCGGCGCTGAAAAAGATGCCGGGCAAGGTGCTCGTCGTCGGCTACACCGACGGCAGCGATCCCCCGACGGCGCGCACGCCCTCGGCCTGGCATCAGGCGATGGAATGGGCGCGCGGCGCCGCCGACGTCCTGCGTCCACAACTCGGCGATGAGCGGCTGGCGGTCGAGGCCCGCGTCGACGCCGCGGCCGGCGCGCCACTTCGACGCGTCGAGATCGTCCTGTTCCCGGAATGACGGCCTCGCCACGCTTCGTGCAACGCGCCGTCAACCTCGGCGCGGCAGGCGCCTTGTTGTGGTTCGCGGCACCGCTGCTGGCCTTCGGCAGCTGGCATCCCTTCGACGGCCCGCGCGCACGCGTGGCCTTGCTGGCGCTGGCGGCGCTCCTGCTGGTCGGCCTGCGGGGACTGCGCGGGTGGCTGGCCCGGCGGCGCAACGAGCAATTGCTGAAGGGCCTCGAATCCGGCGACGCCACCGTCGAGCTGAGCCAGCGCTTCCGCGAAGCGCTCGCGCTGCTGCGCCAGGGTGTCGGAGCGCAAGGCGCGCATCGCTGGTGGCAGCGCCGGCGACAGGTGCAGCAATTGCCCTGGTACCTCATCATCGGGGCGCCCGGGGGCGGCAAGACCACCGCGATATGGCATTCGGGCCTGCGCTTTCCGCTCGCCGAAAAGCTCGGACGCGACCCTCTCGCGGGTATCGGCGGAACGCGCCAGTGCGACTGGTGGTTCAGCGAGGACGCCGTGTTCATCGACACGGCTGGACGCTACACGACGCAGGACAGCGACGCCGTGGCCGACGCCGGGGAATGGCAGCAGTTCCTGGCGCTCCTGCGCCGGCACCGGCCGGTGCAGCCGATCAACGGCGTGATCGTCAGCGTCAGCGTGCCCGACCTGCTGCAAGGCGGCGCGGAACTCGCGCGCCAGTCGGCAGCCGTCGCATCGCGACTGGCGGAACTGCGCCGCGAACTCGATCTCGCCTTTCCGGTCTACCTGCTGGTGACCAAGGCCGACCTGCTCGCCGGCTTCGTCGAGACTTTCGGCGATCTCGACGCTGCGCAACGCGAGCAGCTCTGGGGCCTTGTGTTCGGCGCCGATGTCGCAGGCCTCCCGGCCGATCTCGGCGCACGCCTCGACGACCTCGCGCAGCGCCTGGCGCAACGCACGCCCGAGTTGCTGCAGCAAGAGCGGATGCCGCAGCGCCGCCTGCCGATCTACGCCTTCGCGGCACAGTTCAAGACCCTGCTCGCGCCCCTCGAAGGATTCGTGCGCGAGGCCTTCGCCGACGTTGCCGCCGCGCCGGCGCAGCGCCTGCGGTCGATCGCGCTGACGAGTGGCACGCAGGAGGGCAATCCGATCGACCGGGTGATCGGCGAACTCGCGCGCAGCCACGGCCTGGCGCTGAAGCCGCTGCCGCGCCCCGATGCCGGTGGCAAGTCGTTCTTCCTGCATGCGCTGCTCAAGCGCCTGGTGATCGTCGAAGCGCCGCTGGCGGGCCAGCGGCTGCAGCGGCTGCAGCGGCGTCGGCGCCTCGGCATGTTCGGCGCCGCCTTCGCCGGTGCCGCGCTGCTCGCCGCCTCCGCCCTGTGGTGGCAGAGCTGGCGGCGCAACCTCGACTATGTCGACGCCGTGCGCACCCGTGTCGAGCAGTTGACCCGGCGCATCGGCCCCCTGGAATCGGCCAGTCTCGAACAGGTGTTGCCGCTCTATTCGGTGCTCGACCACCTGGCCGCGAACGACGGCATCGATCCTGACGCGCCGCCGGCGGGCTTCGGCTTCGGGCTGTTCCAGGGACCGCGGCTGGCGCGCTCGGCGGAACAGGTCTATCGCGAGATGCTGGACCGGAGCCTGGCGCCGCTGCTCATCGAGCGATTGCGGCGCGACCTGCGCGAGGCCGGGGACAGCGCGACACGCTACGAGGCGCTGCGCACCGCACTGATGCTCACCGACCCGCCACGGCTGAACCGCGGCGAGTTGCGCGGCTGGGTCGAGCAGACGCTGGCACAGGCGAGCGGCGCCGGCGAGCGTGGCGAGGTGGCGCGCCATGCCGGGAACCTGCTCGAACGCAGCGGGCTGCCCGAGGCCATGCGCCCCGACGACGCCGGCGTGGGCGCGGCGCGCAGCGCCCTCGCGGCGCTGCCGCTGGCGCAACGCGTGCACGAACGCCTGCTGCGACGCGTTCCCGATCCCGAGCCGCCGCAGGATATGCCGACGCGCCTCGGCGCGGCCAGTGCCCTTCTGTTCGCGGCGTCGAGCGCCGGGCCGATGCCGGCGCATTCGAGCGCCAGCGACTGGCGGCGCAATCTGGCGCCAGCGCTCGAGACGACCTTCGACGAACTCGCGAACGAGGCGGACTGGGTGCTCGGCGACACCGGCGGCGAAGTGCGACGCCTGCAGAAGGACCGCGCCTGGCGCGACGAAATCGCCACCCAGGTCGGCAAGCGCCAGGCCGAACGCGTGATCGCCACCTGGTCGCGCCAACTCGATGCCCTTGTGCTGGCACCCGGCAGTGACGCAATGGATGCCTCGCGCCAGGCCACTGAACTCACGGCGCCCGATTCGCCGCTGCGCCGCCTCCTGACACGCCTGGCCGACGACTTCAGCGCGACCTCACAAGGCGCAAGCGCCGCCGAGAGCGCCTTCGATGGCACGCTGCGGGCACGCTTCGGTGCGCTCGGCGACTACGCGGCCGGTCCCGGACCGCAAACGCTCGACCGCCTTCACGCCCTGGTCGCCGGCAAGCGCGACGAGACCCGACGCGCCGAACTCGACGCGACCTTGCGCACCGAGGCGGCCGCTGCGCCAGCGCCGCTGCGCAGGCTCTATGCCGACCTCGGGACCTTGATCCGCTCGCGCGGCCGCGCCAAGCCGGGCTTCGACGCCGCGCTGGTCGAACTCGCGCAGGCCTGCAGTACGTTGACGCGCGAGCGCTTTCCGTTCAGTGCCACCGCGACGCGGGACATGGCGCCGTCCGACTTCGCGCGCCTGTTCGGACCCGGTGGCCTGTTCGACGAATTCCGGCGCAACCAGTTGACCGAAAGAGTCGACACGTCGACCCGGCCGTGGAAGGCGCGCAGCGCAGGGGCCGATTCGAGTGCCTCGAGCAATTCGGACGCATTCGAGCGGGCGGCGGCCATCGGCAGCCTGTTCTTTCCCCAGGGTGCGCCGCTGCCCGAGCTCAAACTGCGCATCACGCCACGGCACATGGATGCCGAGTTGCTGCAGTTCAGCATCGATGTCGATGGCCAGCTCTTGCGCTTCGAGAACGGCCCGCCACGCACCAAGGAACTGGTCTGGCCCGGACCGGCCTCGACGCAAAAAGTGCTGCTGCGCGTGCTGCCGCCCGGCCCGACCGGCGTCGGCGCCGAAGTCCATGAAGGTGCGTTCGCCTGGCTCCGGGTGCTGCTGCGCGGCGACTGGAAGGGCGAGCACGGCGCGCCGGCGCAGCTGAGCTTCGTCGTCGACACCCGCACCCTCGACGTCGAGGCGAGCGCAGCCGGGACACCAGACGCCGATGTCTGGACCCTCCGGGAACTGGCACGTTTTCATTGCCCGGAGGCATCATGGTGAAGTCGCCCTCGCGTCGCGTCTCCTGGTACGGAAAGTTGCCCGCGCGTGGCGACTTCGTCGGCCGCGGCCTGCCCGCACGCTGGCGCAGCGACTGGGATGGATGGCTGCAACGCGGCCTCGCCCTCGCCGCGACGACGCTGGGCGCCGCCGCGCTGCGTGAACGCCTGAGCACCTTCGCGCCGTGGCGCTATCTGGCGCTGCCGACGTCCGGCGAGATCTGGTGCGGAATCTTCACGGCGTCGCACGATCGTGTCGGACGCGCCTTTCCGCTGACGCTGGCCGAACGCTTCAACACCCCGCCCTCGCCGGGCGAAGGCGCCGCACGGCTCGCGTCGCTGCTCGACGCAGCCGCACAAGGGCCCGAGGCGCTCGAGGCCGCGATCGCCGCCTTGCCGCCCCGTCCGGAGCAGGACTTCAAACCGGCCGCGACCTGGCCGCCGGCGCCGGCCAGCCTCTGGTGGCCGCTCGCCGCCGCACACGATGTCGTTGCGCGGCCCGCGGCCTGGCCGCCGGAGCCGGCACTTCTGCTCGAACTGCTCGGTGTTCAACCCGGCTCGCACCAGATCGCGAGCGCGGAATAGTTGTCCTGGTCGCTGCGATCGGCTCGCCGCACACCCGCTTCGAGTCGATCGAGCCAGGCCTGGATGCCGCTGCAGCCGGCCAGGCTGCGCTCCATCGCCAGATCGTCGAACGCCGACCAGAGGCCGTCGCTGCACAGCAGCAGGGCGTCGCGGGCAGCGAGCAGCTGCGGCGTTTCCAGGATCTCGACGTCGAAGCCTTCGGGCGAGCCGAGCGCCGAAGTCAGCTGCCCCGGGGCGGCGTCGCTCGCGTTCAGCCCGGCATCGCGCAAGCTCTGCGCGAGGCTTTGATCGCGCGTGCGCCCGAGCAACCGGGCGTCATGCCATCGGTACAGCCGCGAGTCGCCGGCATGGGCCCAGATCGCCGCGCCACTGCGCAGGTCGATCAGCAGCACGACGATGGTGGTGCGCATGTCGGCCGTGGTCGTGCCCGCGACCTGCTGCGCGACCACCGCGTCGTTGGCCCCCTGGACAAGGCGCTTCAGCGCGATCGGGCTGACCTCGGGTCGAAGCGCGAAGGCTTCGAGCACATGCGTCACGGCCGCGCGCGAGGCCGTCTGGCCGCCGCCGTGTCCACCCGCACCGTCGCACAGGACGGCGACAAGGGCGTCAGCGCCCTGCCAATAGCCGAAGGCGTCTTCGTTGGACTCGCGCCGCCCGGTTCGCGACAGCGCGGCGACCGAGTAGTTCAACGCGCGTTGGGCCATGGCGGCTCCGGCGGTGGGACATCGGCATCGGCGTTCACGCGCGACTGGGCTTCGTAGGCGCGCAGGAATTCCCGTCCGAAGATGGTCTCGAAGTCGTCATCCAGGTGCGCGAGCAGGTGGGCGTGCTGCAGCCGATGGCGCTCCCAGAGGGCCGCGGCGCGGCGCTTGGGAAGGCGCGCAAGAAGATCGCGCGGCGGTCCTTCCGCGTTCTCGGCGGCCTCGGGCCCCAGGCGGGAGAAGAGCTCGAACACCGCCGCGCGCATGCCGGCGACCATCGCCACCTGGTGGACCAGCAGGTCCCGATTCGCATCGCGCAGCGCCGCCACGGGGTCGAGAAAGCCGGGGCTCGGGACACGCTGCAGCATCCGGGTCAAGGCTTCGGTCGCGTCCGGCGAGAACTTCAGGGGATTGTTCTGACGCGGCGCGATCACCGTGCCCTCGGCGCGCATGTGGCGTTTCGCGACCGCGCGGCTTTTCAGCAGCGCGAGCGTGCCCTCGGCGGTTGCCCGCAGCAGTGCGCCCAGGTGTTCCATCAACTCCGGCGTCAACGGCGGCACCTGGGCGCAGCCCAGTTCGGCGCCGCGACCGAACGCCGCTGCAAGCTCGGCCAGATCCGGCGATCCGCCCGCGGGCGCGGTCGATGCGGCAGCCGCTGCGCTGGCGGGCCGCGGCAGCTCCGCCGAAGGCGGTGGCAACGAGGGCGCGCTGTGCATCACCGGCGTGCCGGTCCGCACGACCAGCGGATCCGTCTTCCAGGACACCACCGCGCTCGCTGACACCGCCTCGGGCGCCGATGCCGCTTCGGGCGCCGGCGCCAGGGCCGGCAGCGGCGATTGCGCGGCGAGCGGATCGAGCGCGCCGTCCAGGTCGAACCAGCGATCCAGACGCGCCCGCGGAGCCGCCGGCGCCGCAATGCACTCGACAGCGAGCTCGAACCCGCCGATGCGCAGGCAGTCGCCGACCGACAGGCCCAGTTGGTCACCCGGGGCGAGCTGCGTGTCGTTCACCCACAAGGGGGTGGTGACGCTGATGCAGCGCACGAGCACGTCCTGGCCGGCCATGACGACTTGCGCGTGTTGGCGCGACACCCCGCGCAGCGGATCGGCCAGCACCAGGTCGCATTCGGGAGCGCGGCCGATGATGATGCCCTCCGGAGAAAGCGGAAGCGCCGTCGCATCGGGCTCGGTGGCGCCGGGGCGGCGCATGACATGCAGCGCGATCACGGTGGGCCCGTTCGGATCAACCCAGGGCTCGCCACAAGTCGGCCTGCACACGGCGGGCATCGACGGTGGGCGCGAGCTGTTCCATGACGCTGGCAACGAACTGCTCGCGGGTGTTCGATTTCGCGGCGCAGCGCTTCGCGACCACCCGCGCAATCGGCCCGAGCGAGGAAAGGAGTGCAGCGGCCGCCTTGTCGACATCGCCTTCGCGCATGGGCACGCCGCTCGATGCCGCGCCCTCCGCTCTCGAGACCTGGGAACCAGAGCCTCGTCCTGCCGACACCGCACTCTGGGTTGGCGGCACGCCGGCCCTGGCCAGGAAGCGCTCGCGCGCTTCGATGTCGGTGATAGCGCTGGCGACGGCATGGCGCACTTCCGCCAGCGTGGACAACCCACGCGCGGCGCGGCGCACCATCACGCGCGCCACCGCGCCCACGTGCTGGGCCAGTTCGCGCTCGACCTCGGCCAGCGCGGCGGTGTCCCATCCGGTGGGAGTGGGAATCGAAGGCGGGACGGTGACGGGCAGCGACTTCGGGTGCGCCGCGGCGTTCCGCTCCGTGTCGGGCACCGTCGGCACGATCGGCGCGCTCGGCCCGGGCATGTCGGACAGGTGGCGCAGCGTCGGGACGGGCAGGCTCGGCTCGAGGCTCTCGACGACAGGCGCCAACACGATGTCGGCCGGCAGCACCTCCGGCAAGGTCTCGGTGGCGAGCGCCTGCAGCGCCGATCGCATCGCCATCGCGTTCGGATAGCGCTGCGCCGGATCCTTGGCCAGCGCGCGGTCCAGCACCGCATCGAACGGCTTGAGGCTGGCGTCGTTCGTCACTTCGCTCAGCGGCTTGTGAGGCTCGTAGACGATCTTGTACATGATCGCGTCGTCCGTGCCGACGAATGGCGTCGTCCCGCTCAGCATTCGATAGAGCAGCACGCCCGCCGAGAAGACATCGACGCGGCGGTCGATCTCGCGGTTGGTGTACTGCTCGGGCGCGATGTAGCCGGGGGACCCGACGACCGAATTGGCGCGGGTCAGATTCGATGATTCGGTTCGCGCGATGCCGAAATCGGTGATCTTCAGGCGCCCATCATCGGCAATCAGCAGATTCGCCGGCTTGATGTCCCGGTGCACGATGCCGCGCTCGTGCGCATAGTGCAAGCCGTCGAGCAGTTGCATCATCACGCACAGCACCTGCGGCACCTCGAGCTTGCGCGGTGGCTGGACATAGTCGCGCAGGTTGCGTCCGGCGACGTACTCCATCACGATGTAGGCGAAGTCGTTGTCTTCGCCGAACTGGTAGATCGAGACGATGTTGCGGTGGGTCAGCCGCCCCGCCGCCTTGGCTTCCACCCGAAAGCGCGCCGCCACGCTCATGTCGTCGCCCCCCGATTCGAGCAGGCGGCGGTGAATCGTCTTGATCGCCACCGCACGATCGATCGCCGGATCGTGCGCCAGGTACACGATGCCCATCCCGCCCGAGCCGATCACGCCGCGGAGCGGGTACGGACCGACGTGGGTGGGCGGCGACATGCGGGTACGGGCCTCAGGAATCGATCATCTTGATGGCCTGATCGAGGCTGCGGCGCATGCGCGTGAACGATTTCGCCAGGGTCCCGATCTCGTCACGACCATCCGTCGCGAACTCCGGCACATCGGGTTCGCCCAGGCTGACCCGGTTGGCCACCCTCGACAGCGCCGTCACCGGCCGGATCACGAGCAGGTAGAGCATCACGTTCAACACGATGCCGATGGCCAGGAAAATGCCGACAAGCGAAGTCATGAAGATCTTGAACGTCTGTTCGGCGCGCGCCAGCGGCACCGACATCGGCACCGAAACGACCTGCGCGCCGATCACCTCGTTCAAATGCCAGCCGAAGCCGTTGGCCGGCCCGTACTTCTCGATCACCGTGCGCGGCGCCGCCTCGACCGTGCTGTGGCAGCTCAGGCAGGCGGCGTTCGTGATACGGATCGGGCGTGCGATGTAGAGCGCCCGCCCGGTACCCGACTCGCGCTCGCCAATGAACTCCTTCTGATCGGCCTGGGTGCGAAAGCGATTCACGATGTCGGCTTCCCAATCGACGGCCCGATCGCGCGGGTTGGTCGGATTCAGGGTCGCTTCCTTGTAGGTGTAGTCCGGGAAGCTCTTGGCCAGTGTCGCCAGGACTTCAGTGGCGGAATAGGCCGGCACGGTCTGGGGCAGGAAGGTGTACTTCATCTGCGTTTCGAGCAACGGGCGGATCTGGTCATTGGTGTAGGCGCGTACCGCCATCGCCTTTTCCATGGTCAGGCGCGCATGGTTGAGCACTTCCTGCTTGGCGTTGCCTTGCAGCAGGTCGTAGGAAATCTTGCCCGTGCCGGCCACGCCCGTGACGAAGACAACCAGAAAGATCAGATTGAACTTGAGTAGAAGGCTCATGAAATTCTCCAGTCCTGGTCGTGGTAGTCGCTGGGTTGCGCCACGCCAGGGAACGGTTCACTGAGACGTGCCGCGCCCGGTGCTGGTGCCCGAGGCTGCGGGGATGGATCCAGGCGCGGGTGCGGTTGCGGCGGCAGCGGCGGCGGCGGCAGCAGCAGCAGCGGCAGCCGCCCGGGCCCGTGCCGCTGCGGCCGCGGCCTCCCGCGCCCGGCGACGCTCGGCCTCTTCGGCCAGGCGGCGCGCATACCCCTCGGGGTCGGCATAGCGCTCCCACTCGGGGTGTTGCGCCAGATCGGCCTTGGCCCCGGCCCGGAAGTCCGGGTCGGCCGCACGCGACTGCCACAGCGGCAGCAGCGGCAGTCGCAGCGCCGGTTCGGTGCGCAGCCAGGCGGCCACATCGGCGTAGCTGATTTCGCCGCGCGCCTTGGGTGCGACGTTGCGCTTGGCGCGCTGCTCGCCACGCGCGGGCAGTTGATCGCGAAACTGGCTCGGCACCTTGCTCACGAACTCGGGCGTGGCACGCTGCCCGACCGTTGGCGTGGTGCCTTCGCGCCGCTGTGCGAAGTCGCCGCCGGCCAGTTGCATGACCGTCTGCGAGCCGTCGCGCAGCGTCAGCCTGGCGGAGCCGGATTCGACGAACAACTCGTACTGCGCCCCCTTGGTGTGGATGACGGCAGCGCCGGCCTGCGTCGCCACCTCGACGCCGGGGCCGATGTAGCCGAAGGCGCCGGGGGCGGTGGTCTTGAGCCAGCCCTCGAGCAGATAAAGCGGCGGCGCCGTCAGCCCCTTGCCGACGCGAGGCGCCAGCATCAGCCGCGTGGATTCACCGATGCCGACGAGGACGCCCCCGGGAAGCTCGATCTGGGCGAATGCGCCGGGCGCCGTCTCGATGATGTCCTGGTCATTCAACAACACGCCCTCGGCGAGCGCGTAGCGCGTGGTCTGGCGGATCAGCGAGACCTCGCCTTCGACGATGCCGACGATGCTGCCGGATCGCGCCGGGGCCGGCGAGGCGCCGGTGGCTTGCGCACAAGCAAATGGCGACGCGAACAGGCTCGCGACGCACAGCAGCAGGAACCCAAACAAGACCCTTGCGAGCCGTAAAGACGTGACTCCGCTGGCGTCGAGCATCATGGTTCCTAGCTGCAAGACAAATTTACAACTTAGATATTACTCAGTCCCCCGCGCCGTGTCCGTCTTTTTCCGGGCCGGCGAGCGCGCAGCACGTTCGGACACGGCATGTCCGGGCCAGCCAATTTCCGACCAGGAGGCCGAACGGTGCCGCGGAGTGCCTGCAAAAGCGACGTATCGATGTCGCGCGATGAAGGGCCACAGGCATCGAGGGCCCACTCGCAACGAGCGGGTTGCCGCGGCATCCTCTACCAGGGCCGGCGACGGCAGGTCCACCGGCTCAAGCCCGGCCCAGTGCCTTGCGCAGGAAGGACTTGATGGGGCTGAATCCAAACAGAAGGTCCGAAAAGGCAACGAACTCGCGCCTCGGCAAGACCAGGCCGCTGTAGTAGTAAAGGCGCAGCTGGCTCGACGCGCGGCGCGTGGCCGGGTGCTTCAGCACCTTGTGCAGAAGGCCGTAGTCACGTCGTTCCCCGGACAGCCAGCGGTGCAGGTAGCACAACCACAGATAGCCTGGCTGCTGGTCCAGCGGCGGCAAGGACGAGGTGAGGCCCGGCTGGTGCCTGTCCAGCACCCGCCTGACCCAGGCGTCGAGGTCGGCATGGCCCCGGCGCGCGCGGCCGATCTGATCGACATTCACCATCAGGCCCGCCGTTCTGTTCGTCGCGTGGATCCGATAGCGCGTCAGCGGCTCGGGAATCCAGGCGAGCGGACTCAACAGCGCGGCGCCGGTGCGCAGCTGCAGGTCCTGCAGCATATGGCGCCCATCGTCCAAGGGCAGCATCGCCGCAAGCAGTTCGCGCCTGAAGGCGAGCCCGGAGGTGGGGGTGGCCACCGGGCTGTCGCCGGCGGCGAGCACCTGGGCAGCGAGCAGGCCTTGTGGCGCCGCGTCGGCGTAGCGCGGCACCGGCCCCAGTTCGGGTTGCTCGCGCGTGAAGCGCAGCAGATAGTGGTGCACCCACCCCGGCCGATGCCCGTCGATGGTCTCGCGCAAGGCGCGCACGACCTTTTCGACCCGTTGAGGAAGCAGAATGTCGTCGGCATCGAGAAGGAGGACTACATCGCCAGTGCAATTCGTCAGCGCCGTGTTGGTTGCGCCGACGATGCCGCGATTGACCTGGTGGATGCCGATGACGCTCGGGAAGCGCGCCATGTAGTCCTGCAGGATCCGCTGGGTGTCGTCGGTCGATCCGTCGTCGACGACCACGATCTCGTCGGCGCGCACCGTCTGGGCCAGACAACTGTCCAGGCACTCGGCCAGGAAGCTGCCGTAGTTGTACGAGGTGATCGCGATGCTGACCTTGGGGCTCGGCGGAAGCTCAGGCAGGTTTCGCGGCTCGGGGATGAATACGGGCATGGCAACAGCGCGACGCGCAAGCGCTCAGTCGTTGCGCTCTTGGTTTCCGCCGATGGTGCTCGTCATGATTTCACCTCTTTGAAGAGTCTGGAAGAAGGACTCGGGTGACTACCTTCGCGCTTTGTTGGTGAGGAGCGATTCGGTGCAAGCCGACAAACGCAGTAGGAACGGGCTTGCAAGTGAGTCTCAACTCCTTGTCGTTCCGCGCGTTGGGGGGCGTGGAAAGGGCTGATTCGGGCCGGGTTTGTCACGGACACCCCGAATTTGTCACGCGCAAAGAGAAACGGGTCACGCCTTGTGAGCGTAACCCGTTGATCTATCTAACGATTTTGGGTGTGAAACCGACCTAATGATCGCCTGGAAGGCGCATGAATTCTGGCTTTTTTGACTTCGGGAAATTTTTTGTTCCCCGGCTTGTTCCCCGGTCGTGAATCCATTGGTGACTTGCTGGCAAAACGTCTGCATCAGGTTCGAACGTCGCCAAAAAACGCTCGGCGAGTGTAGCGTCCTGGCTACATCCTTCGCCGCATGTTTTTATGGCCTGCGTGCACCGAGTCCGGAAACTTTGGCAGCTTCCACATCCTATCAACCAACCGGGCCGGATCTTGAGGGCCCTACTTCGGAGGTTAGCCCTGGATCCCAATCATCTCAAAGCACGATGATGCAGCTGTGCTCCGGGCGCCCTACCCGTTCCCCTCGAGCCCCGCCTTTAGCTCCTGCGCAAGCGACGACTTTCCATTCGTCGACCACCGATTCGGTCGCGAGCGAAGAATGGCCCGTGATGCTCAGCGCGAGGCAGGGGTGTCCTCTAGCACGACGCCCTAGTCAGTGGCGACCACAGTACGCCCCGAATCAGTCGGGACGCAATCGGCGACCTTCTGCACCAGGTCGACCGGCTTCTGTCCCGGAAGGAGCGCACCGGTGCGAAAGCTGAAAGACCTCGTGTGCAATGGCAGCGCGGTGCTTTCTGCGGTTGCCGGGGTGCGGATGTGGGTGCTAGCCAATGAGAGCGCTCACTCGAATCGTGCCGCGCTCAAGCTGCTCGTCCTCGATGACTCCGACGCACACGAAGCAGTCCGTGTCCATACGCTGATAGATAGGTCTGGCTGCCATCTTGCCCTCGCTATTTCGCATGTCGCCCGGCGCAAACGCGACAACGATCAGTGTGTGAGCGGCGCATCTGCCGCCGGTTGCCCGCACGACTTGCTCCGCAGCCCTCAGTGACCTGCCGTCGCCTGAGGCAATGCCGACACCGAGCACCGGAGATCGCGCGTCGCGAAACACCACTTCCATGTCCAGGATGTCAATTTTGGAGACCCGGTTCCTGCGGACACGGTCCAGGTCGCGAAGAAATTGGCCACGCACGCCGGGCCCTTGCGAGGAACTGCTCACTTGCAGAGCAGCCCTGACGACAGAGGCGAAATCAGGGCAACTGCCTTCAGGCGGATCGTTCAACATAGATCGTGGTCCGTGGGGAGTTTCGCATTTTGGTCAGGCACCGGCTGCTCCACGTTCCACTCTTCGAGCCGATAACCCTCGGAGGCCGAGAAGAAGACCTCACCGTCCTGGAACTGGAGCAGATCCTCCACCGAGACAGGGCGCACGTCAGACCAGAAGGTGCTGGCGGAATGCAGCGCCGCGGCAAGCACGGGATCCTTCGTGAGGAAACCGTTGACCTCGCTCGCGCCCAGGCCTGGCAGGAAAAGCAAGCCAAGCGGCAGCTTCGCTTCAGGGGGAAGCGCCGGCCAGGCGCTTCCAAGATACTTCAGGATTGATTCAGGAATCGCGCGCACATCCGGATGGTCACGTGCATCTTGCTGAGGGCACTGCACCGCATGTATTGCCCCCACGGCGACCACGCGGCCGACGCGCAAGGCGCTTATGTCGCGACCAGGCGCCGCTGCGCCCGCCCGGGCGAGCTGGACACTGGGACTGGCATAGATGGCAAAACGGCGCGACGGCATGGAGGGCGGCCGCAACCACTCCCAGATGTTATCTACGACATAGGGCACGTTACCTGGCGTACGCGGGGTCGGGCGCGGCAGATTCACGCCTGCAAACTCGGCGTCGGAAGCACAGCGAAAAAGGGGCATGGTCAGTCTTCAGAAGAGCGCGCCGCGACGGCAGCCGCAGCATTCAACCACAGACGAACCACCAGCACGCCTGCCGAGATCATGCAGGTCCAGAGCAGTGGATGCGGATGACGGAACAGGATGTGCAGCACCGCTCGCAGGACGTCCGCAACCACGAGGAAGGGAGCGCCGGCGAAGAGCACCAGCAAACTGTCCTGCGCCAGGAGGTCGTCCCACCACAGGTGCGGCAAGGTCCATGCGCGCAGAACGTCAGGACGATACAGGAATAGCATCAGCGATGCCATAAGGAAGGCGAACACCATGAGAAGCACCGAGACCACGGCGGAGGCAATGCACAAGACGGTGAGTCGCCATCGATTCAGGCACACGAGTGCGAACAGGCCGAGAAGGATCCACAGCATCGGGTCACTCCATGAACACGGGTTAGTCGCCCGAGATGCACGCTTCATCAGCAATCAATGCGCCGCGGTGATCAGAGAAGACAGAAAGTTCCCGCGCCCCACCAGTCGATAGTGGGCATCCTTTGTTTCGTTTCGCCTCGGGTCGAAGTAGCCCACGATCCTGTAATGCGCGTCCTTCGCGACCTGTGTGCGATCGGCACGCGTCTCGATGTAGCCCACGATGCGGTAGTGCACATCCTTGATGGTCTCAGTACTCATGCTCTGCTCCTTGCTTGGAAGCAGCCGATACTAGGAACGCATGCGACAACGTGTGTCGCATGTGCGCATGCTGCATCCCCGTAGATCCCGGTGACGGCTGCGACACGTGTTGTCGCATCGGTGCCGACACTCTCCACTTTGGATTCGATGGAGATGCACTTGGGATTTAGGAACACCGAATGGCGCCCGAGTTCGCGGCGGTCAGAAGACGTCGCCAATCTGCGGGTCTGCCGCGCGCTGGTGCGCATCTATAGCAGCGTGCATGTGGGCGACTCGGACCATGCCGACGTGGCTCGCACACTCTGGCCCGTGCTGCGCCAGCAGCGCGCCGCCCTGCTGCAGGCCATGGCCGCGACTCCGCCGACAGGCCGCCGGCACCGCCGCGCGAGCAGCAACGAGGCGGACGATGTGTCCGAATGGATCGCATCTCACCGCGCGAGCCGATGCGCCCTGCCGGTCGTGCCGCCGGCCAACAACGTGCTCGAAGCCATCGGCCAGGCCATCGTGGAGGGCAGCAGCACGTACCGCCAAATTCTCCAGGACCTGCAGGCCGATCTAGACGCCCTTGTGGCCGCCTCTCGCATGCCGCACGACACCAACCTGGAACTGCTCTGCAACCTGCTGCAGCTGGCACCCGCCGAGCGCGACTTCCTCGCGCTGGCTGCCGCGGTGCACGCCAGCACCATCGGCTCGGCGCCATTCACGTCGGTCAGCGGCCACGCACGCTTGCTGCGTGGCCTGCAGGCCGCGCTGGGCGGCCTGGGCGAGCAGGAGGTGCGCACCATGGTCCGGCGCGGCTCGCCCCTGCTGCGCAGTGGCCTGCTAGATCCCAAAGCATTCCTGCAACCATGTGACTTGGAGGACCTGCTGCGGCTGTCGCGCATGGGCATGCGGCTGCTTGCCTCGCGCGCGAATTCATTGGAAGCGATGGCGGCGCTGGTGCTTCAGCAAATGCACTCATCACAGGGCGGGCAGCTGCAGTGGCCTCACCTAGAAGACCGCGCGCGAATGCTGCAGCCACTGCTGGCACAGGCACTGGCCGCACGCGAGTCCGGAATCAACATCCTCCTTTACGGTGGCCCGGGCACCGGCAAGACGCAGTTCGCCGCCCGCCTGATCGAGCGCACCGGTGCGCTTGGCTTCAGCGTGCGCGACATGGACGCCGACGGCGACCCGGCCTCGCGAGAGGAGCGCTTAGCCAGCTTGCTGCTGACGCAGGTATTCGCGCCAGTCGGGCGCAGCATCGTGGTGCTGGACGAGGCAGAGGACATCTTCCAGGGCGAGTACAACAACCCCTTCGGCCGGATGTTCGGTCACAAGGACGAAAGCAAGTCCTGGGTCAACAACCTCCTCGAGAGCAACGCCCGGCCGGTCATCTGGATCAGCAACCGCATCGACCACTTGGACCCCGCCTACGTACGGCGCTTCACCTACTGCCTGGAATTCCCATCTACGCCGCGGCGTGTGCGCGAAGCGGTGGCGCGCGCGCACCTGGAGCCGGTAGGTTGCTCGTCGGCGCTCGTGGACGTAGTGGCAGCCCAAACCAAGGTTTCGCCGGCCATGGTCGCCTCGGCGGCGCGCTTCACGCGGCTTGCGCAGTTGCCGCGTGGTCAGGCCGACGATGGCGTGCGCATCATGCTGGGTGACATGCTCAAGGCGCTGGGCTCGCGAATCCAGGCGAGCGTGCCGGAGCGCTCGACCCGCTTCGACCTGCGCTACCTGAACACTTCGGGCTTGGTCACTCCGGAGGCTGTGATCGGGGGGCTGGAGCGCACAGGCCGTGGCCGGCTGCTCCTGAGCGGGCCGCCCGGCACCGGCAAGACCCAGCTTGCGGCCGAAGTGGCGCGTCGGCTCGGACGCGAACTGGTGTATCGCACCGCGTCGGACATCAACTCGATGTGGTTCGGCGAAAGCGAGCGCAACGTGGCACGCCTGTTCGAGGAGTGCGATGCTGACGGCGAGGTGCTGTTCCTGGACGAGGCCGACACGCTGCTGGGCGCGCGCGAGGGCAGCGGTCACCGCGCGGAGCTGGCGGTCACCTCCGAGTTTCTGCGCCAGGTGGAGGCGTTCCGCGGAGTGTTCGTCTGCGCGACCAACTTCCGCGGCCACCTGGATGCAGCGCTGCTTCGCCGCTTCGAGTACCGGTTGGAGCTACAAGCGCTGTCGATCGCCCAACGACATGCACTCTTTTGCGAAAGCGCGCTGGGCTGGGATGGTGCGGACACCACCGAGCTGCCCCCGCTGGACACACAGGCCGGCGCCAGGCTAGACAGGTTGGACGAACTGACGCCCGGCGACTTCGCCAACGTAGTGCGCCGTGTGCGCGCCCTCCAGCTGCAGCCGGATGCCGCCGGCTGGCTGGATGAACTGGAGGCGGAACACGCGACCAAGCCGGGCGCCGCCCGCGGTGGAATAGGCTTCCTGTGAAGCAGTTGGCGCGCAGGCAACGTTCCTCCACCCGAACGCTTGATGACATCCAGTTACAGTCGGTACGATGGCCATTCCGTGGCGCGCATGGCGCCGCCAACAAAAACAACCACCGTTCCTCCCCGAGTCATGCCGAAGTCCGTAGCGCCGGCCGCGACCCGCGCCCCTCGCCCGCGTCCGGCTTCCCTGGAGACTTTGGCCTTCACGCTGGACCTGCTGAAGCGCATTCCGCGTAACCGCAAAGTTTCCGCCCCCGAGCTCTGGGCGCAGCTCAAGGACGCCGGCTGGAAGCGCGACCTGCGTACCGTCCAGCGCCAATTGGATGAGCTCTCGCGCCAATTTGATATTGATCGCGACGAGCGCAGCAAGCCCTTTGGCTACCAGTGGAAGCCACAAGCCCGAGGCCTGTCGCTGCCGGGTCTGACCGAGAAGGAATCGCTGGTACTCGCACTCGCGGAACAGCACTTGGCCACGCTGCTGCCGGCGGAGGTGATGGAGTCCATGCAGCCCTTCTTTGCTCAGGCACGCTCCAATCTGGCCGAACATCCGGAAGACGGACCTCGTACACGCGCGGCCCGCGAGTGGATTCGCAAGGTACGGGTGGTGAGCACCTCGCAGCCTCTTCTGCCCCCGACTCTGCAGCCAGGAGTGTTCGAGGCCGTGAGCCGCGCGCTGTACCACAACCACTGTCTGGAAATCGACTACGAGAACTCGGCGCACCGCCGAGTTCAGGGAACGGTCATGCCACTCGGTCTGGCGCAGCAAGGCCAACGGCTGTACCTGGTGTGCCGCTTTCACGGGCACGAGAACGAGCGCAGCCTCGCACTCCACCGCATCCACGCCGTGCGAGAAACGGGCACGACTTTCCATCGGCCTGCGGGCTTCGACCTTCAGGCCTACGACGACAACGGCCGCTTCGCCTTCGGTGATGGCAAGCGCGTGAACATTGATTTCCTGATCAAAAAGGGCGCGGGCTTGCATCTGCTGGAGTCGCGCCTTTCGGACCAGCAAGAAGTCGAGGACGCTGGTGACGACTACCGCATCCGAGCCACGGTGACCGCCACGGAGCGGCTGAAGTGGTGGCTGCGCGGATTCGGGGACGAGGTGACGGTCTTGGCGCCGAAAAGCCTGGCGCGTGCGGTGCATCCACATCGGTTGGAAGCACGGACATGAGGAAGCAAGGATGAACGAACAGGAACGAATCGAAAGGGTCGACATAGATCGACCGGCCGCCCAACTGGTGCAGTTGAAGCAAGACGCGACCGCGTCCGAAGCCTATGCCGAAGCCCTTTCGTCTCCGCTCAAGAACAGGAAACGTAGGGCGCTGCAGATGCCAATCGCGCACATCGAAGAATTTGCGGAAGCGATTGCCGACGAGTTGATGCAATACAAAGCCGAACTCTCGAACTATGACTGGGAGATCGGCGACGGCGTGTTGGACTACGCTGACCAAGAACTGAATATCCGTGCAGTTGGAGTTTCGGTGCTTGAGAAGACGGAGAGCCTGCGCGATCTCATCTCGAAGGATGCACGTGCGAACTGGGATCGGGAGGATCGGGGCAGGCTGATTCAACTGGCGGAGTTCGTCATCCGGCGCTGGGGCGGTCTGGATGGAAACAAAGATGAGACCATCGCGGAGTACGTAGACCGATTCTGGTTCAGTAAGATCACATCCTGCCCAGAGGGCATCGATGGCCATGCTGAACTATTTGAGCGCGCGAAGCAGCAGGGCATTCTCTGGCAGTTCACGAACATTGCGAGTTGGTCGAAGTGGCTTAACTTTGTCTGGCCCGAGTGGGCATTGATCTACGACGCCCGCATTGCCTTCGGCCTCAATGCCATCCACTTCCTTCGAGGCTTGGAAACGCCCGTGTTTCCGCAGCCGCCTGGCCGCAATTCGCTGCTGGGGAACCTGGACGCCCAGGCACTAGCCGTCTTGCGCCGCAATGCCGTCCGCCAGGAGACACCTCCGAACGACGCCAAGAAAGCGGCCAAGTGGTTCCAGCAGCAGCAGTTCCGAGCCCCCCACGCTTACCCGATCTACCTGGAGGTGATGAGCCAAGCGCACGAGTTGCTCTGGGCCGACAAGGAGCCGAAGCCACCGCTGGTGCACACCGAGATGCTGCTGTTCCGAGTGTCAGCGAACCAGCTCGCACTGAAGTTCGCACGCGCCGTCATGAAGGCACTCGCGAATGGACCCCGTCCTTGACCTCCTTGCCCGAATGCTGCACATCCAATTTTCCAACCGCTATGAGTCCCTGCTGGAGACGCTGCTCGCGCAACTCGCACGCACAGGAAATGACCCCTTCGTGAGGGAACAGATCATCGTGTCGAGTGCGGCGCATCGGCGTGCACTGACGCTAGCGATCGCCGACCGGGAGGGTGTCTGCGCGAATATCGAGTTCCCGTTCTTGGCGCAGTGGCTGTGGCAGTTGACGGGGCGCCTGCTGCCGGTGGGCGAGCAGTCGCCCTTTGAGCCCGCAAGCCTCACCTGGCGCGTATACGAAGCGCTGCGCGACACGGCCTTTGTGGAGGAATTCCCGCGGCTGCGCGACTACCTGGCGGCAGTGGGCGACGACGAGGTAATCCGACATGAACTGGCCGCAAGCGTAGCGGCGTTGCTGGACCAGTACGGGACCTTCCGGCCCGAGTGGCTGTCGCGCTGGCAAGCGCACGGCGGCGATGCGGACACCGAGCTCGGACCCGATGAAGCCTGGCAGGCGGCACTGTGGCAGCGCATTGCCGGCCAGCTCGCGCTGACACCCACGCATCCCCTTGAACTGCTGGTGCACCAGCTAGCGGAGGGTGGAGATTCTCTTGTACGTTCCGCCGAACTGCCTGAGCGCGTGCATGTCTTCGCGGTTGTGGCAGTGCCACCTCTGTACCTGGCCGCGCTGAAAGCGCTGGGGCGCTGGATCGAGGTGCGGGTATACATCCTTAATCCCTGCCGCGAGTACTGGCATGACCTGGTCAACCCTACGGAGTTGACGCGCCTGCAGGCGCAGGGCCGCGAAGGCTTCGAGGTGGGCCACCGACTGCTCGCTTCCTGGGGGCAACAGACTCAGTCTCTGCTCGCCTTGCTTCTGGACCAAGGGGAAGGCTCAGACGTCCCCACCGAGGACTGTTTCGAGGAACCAGGCGCAGATTGCCTGCTACACGCGCTTCAGACTTCGATACTGAATCTGAATGAGATCGAGCCAGGCAGCCTGCCTCTGCGCGAAGGCGACCGCAGCGTGGAAGTGCACGCGTGCCACTCGCTCACGCGACAGCTCGAGGTGCTGCAGGACTACCTGCTCGGCTTGTTCGCCGACGACCCGCAACTCAAACCCTCCGAGATCCTTGTCGTCATGCCGGACCTGCAATCCGCCGCGTCGTTGGTCGACGCTGTGTTTGGCAGTCTGCCGGCGCCACGGCGCATTCCGTACGAGATCACCGGCCTCGGTCGTGGGGCCGTGAACCGCCCCGCGCAGGCCTTCGCCGCGCTGCTGGCACTGGCCGCCTCGCGCTGCGCGGTCACACAGGTGCAGGGCGTGCTGCAACAGGAGCCGGTGGCCCGCCGCTTCGGGCTTGACGCGACCGACCTGGAGAGCGTGCGCGAATGGCTGCTGGCGAGCGGCGTTCACTGGGGTCTGGACGCGGAACAACTGCACGGCGAGCAGTTGCCGGCAGCGCGGCACACGCTCGCGGCCGGCATCGAGCGCCTGTTCCTCGCCTATGCACTGCCCGACGATACGCAGGAGGCTGTGGACGACCTGCTGCCGGCAGGCGATGTCGAAGGGTCCGACGCCCTCGCGCTCGGTGCGCTTGATGCATTCGTGCATGCCCTGCAGGAACTGCGGCGCGAGCTGTTCCTGCCGCGCACGCCGGCCGGTTGGCGCAGTTTCCTGCACGAAACCGCCGACCGCTTCCTGGCGGCAGGCGATGGCGAGTTGGAGGACCTGCTGGCCTTGCACGCCACCTTCGACGAACTGGTGGACGGCATGGAGCACGCTGGTCTGGAACCACCCGTACCCTCGCCGGCCGTACGCAAAGCGCTGGCGGACCTGCTGGAAGATCCGGCACGCGGCGGCGTGCCAACGGGCCGCGTGACCTTCACTGGCATGGGGGTTTTGCGGGGACTGCCATACAAGGTGATCTGCGCCATCGGAATGGACGACGGTGCTTTTCCGCGGGCAAACCGGCCCGCCGAATTCGACCTCATGGGCGGCGGGGCCCGCCTGGGTGATCGCCAACGCGGGCCCGATCAGCGCAATGGCTTCCTTGACCTGCTGTTGTCTGCGCGCTCGAACTTCTACCTAAGCTACACCGGCCGCAGCATCCGCGACAACGCCGTGCTGCCGCCTTCGGTGCTGGTGTCCGAACTGCTCGACGTGATCGTGCCAGCCGTGGCACCGGCCGACGGCGGCCGCGCGGCTCTGGAGGCGGCGCGCCGCCAACTGGTAGTGGAGCATCCCTTGCAGCCGTTCTCGTCAGTCTGCTTCACCGAGGTCGAGGGCCAGGATCCCCGCCTGCACAGCTTCGACGAGGAACTGGCGCGCGCACTGCGTGCCAGCGCGAAACACCCCGCACCAGGGCAGGCACAAGGCAATGATGCGGCAAACGACGACGGCGAGGCGACCGATGATGAAGCGGTCGATGTTCCAGCCTACCCCTTCTTCACCGAGCCCCTGCCGGAGCCCTCGCCGGAATGGCACCAAGTGTCACTGGCGCAATTGATCGAGTTCTATCGCGGTCCAAGCCGCTACCTGCTGCGCCGCCGGATGGGCCTCGCGTTGGCATACGAGGAGGAAGACTTGCTGGACGAAGAACCTTTCGTGCCGGGCGTGCCCGCCCGCAGCGCGTTGGCTAAACGCATGCTGCCGTTGCTGCTGGCCGGCACCGAGCCGGCACGCGCGCTGCTGCTAGCACGGGCCGGCACGGAATTTCCTGACGGCACGCTCGGAACAGAGGAACTGCAGACGGAACTTGATGCGCTCACGCTCTTTGCAAAGGCCATCGGCCGACATACGCGCGAGCCAGTCCTTGCTCCGCATCAGCATGAGCTGACGATGCGGATCGAGGATGAGAGCTGGACGCTACGTGGCGGCTTCGCCGATCTGCGTCCCAGCGGCAGGGTGCGCTGGCGCTACGACGACGAACGTGCAACAGACGTCGTGGAAGGCTGGCTCGAACATCTGTTCCTTTGCGCCTGTCCGCCACCCACGACCCCTCCCGTCACCTCCCATATTGGACGCGCCGAGGCGCGAGTGTTCAGGCCGCTCGACCCCAACAGAGCCCGCGTAGAACTCGAGAAGCTGATTCAACTCTACCGTCGTGGCTTGCGCGAGCCGCTGCGTTTCTTCCCGAAGGCGAGCTGGGCGCTCATCCGGGACGACAGCCCGTCGAAAGCGCTTAATGCCTGGAAAGGCAGCCCGTTCTCGCCCGGCGAGAAGGACCGCAATGGCCATCCACTGACATTCCGCGGCGAGCCTGCAGCACTGGCCGGCGACTTCGAAGCGCTCGCACAGACAGTATTCGGCCCGGTACCGGATGCCAGCCGGGTCGAGATGCTTGCGGCGGAGTTTCAGGCATGAACGCTGCACAAGCACTGGACGTTTTCAGCTGTCCCCTGGACGGCACGCGCCTTATCGAGGCGTCAGCCGGCACGGGCAAGACCTGGAGCATTTGCGGCATCTACCTGCGCCTGCTGCTGGACGCACGCCGGCCATTGCCGGTGCAGCAGGTGCTGGTAGTGAGCTTCACCAAGGCGGCCACTGCGGAGCTGCGCGACCGCATCCGCCAGCGTCTGGTCGAGGTTCTTGCCGTCCTTGAGGGCCGCGCCGCTGTAGGTGGGGATCCCTTCGTCGAGCGATTGCTCGCCAGCCTACGCGATCAGGGTCAGGAGGACGAAACGCTGCGCCGCCGCTTGGCGCTCGCCCTGCGTGAATTCGATGAGGCCGCGATCTTCACGATCCACGGCTTCTGCCAGCGCGCCCTGGACGATGCGCCCTTCACCGCGGGACTGCCCTTGCGTCAGGAGCTGATGGAGGACGACAGCGAACTGCGGGAACAGGCAGCGGCCGACTTCTGGCGACGACACATCGCCGGTCCCGCCCTTGCGCCGGGGTTGGCCAATTGCATTCTTCAGGAACGCGACACACCCGAGAAGTTCGCTCGCCTGTTGCAGCGGCATTCTGCGAAGCCTTTGTCCAAAGTGCGCTGGCCGGACGCGCCGGACGTCGTTCCCCCAGAGTTCGCGGCGCTGGAGCAGCAGTACGCAGTCTTGCGCACGCTGTGGTTACGCGAGCGCTCGGTGGTCTTGGCCTGTGTAAAGGCAAGTCTGCCCAGCCTGAACGGCAACAGCTATTCAGAGGACAAGGTTCGATCCGCCGGTGCAGCGTGGGACGCGGCCTTTGCAGGGGGGCGGCTCAGCGCCCTCTTCAACCTGGCCGCGCATGGGCACCTGCTTCGCATCTCGAAATACAAGCCCAAGAAGAACGCCGCACCGTGCAAGCCGCACACGTTCTTCGAACAGGCCGAAGAACTCCTGGTCGCCTGGGAAGCGTTCCGCGCGGCCACGGAACACGCGCGCATGGAACTGCTGCGCAAGCTCGTGGAGGAAGGGACTTCGCAATTGCGCGCTCTGAAGCGCGAGCGCCGCGTCGTCGCCTTCGACGACATGCTGTTCAACTTGAACGAACGCCTGAAAGGCGAGCGCGGCGTTGCCCTTGCGCACGCACTGCGCGAGCGCTTTCCGGCTGCACTGATCGATGAGTTCCAGGACACCGATCCGTTGCAGTTCGCGACCTTCGACACCATCTACGGCGGCCGCGACGACCTGTCGCTCTTCCTCGTGGGCGACCCGAAGCAGGCCATCTACAGTTTCCGCAACGCCGACCTGCACACCTACCTGCGCGCCAAGGCAAGTGCCAAGTCGGAGTACACGCTGTCCGAGAACCAGCGCTCTAGCGCACCGCTGATCGCGGCACTGAATGCGCTGTTCGGCCGCAATCCACGGGCCTTCATGCTGCCTGGTCTGGACTACCGCGAGGTCGTGCCGGGTGCCAAGCCGCGCAAGCCCTTTATAGACGGCGGCGGCCACCCGCGCAGCGCGTTGCAGCTATGGACGCTGCCGCCCGCCCCCGGCGGCGACACGATCATGAAGGCCGGCGCCATGGACGCAGCAGCGCGCGCCTGCGCGGCGGAGATTGCTCGACTGCTGGCACCTGCGCCGGACAAGACGGTGCTGCACGACGGCGTGCCGCTTGCAGCGCACGACATTGCCGTGCTCGTGCGCAGCCACGCCGAGGGCAGCCGGATGCGCACGGCGCTCGCCGCGCTGGGCGTGGGGAGCGTGGAGCTCGCGCAAACCAGCGTGTTCGAGAGCCAGGATGCCGAGGAACTGGAACAGCTGCTGCGCGCCGTGCTGGAGCCAGCCCGTCAAGGACTCGTGAGGGCGGCCCTGGCCACGCAGCTCCTGGGGCTAGAAGCGGCGGCATTGGATGCGCTTGGCGGCGACGAGGCAGCCATGCTGGAACGCATCACGCGGTTCAGCGAATACCGGGCGCTGTGGCTGGCCCGCGGTATCGGCCCCATGCTGCGCGAGTTGATGGCACGCGAGCACATCCCCGAACGCATGCTGCCTCGCAGCGATGGCGACCGGCGCCTGACCAATCTGCGCCATCTCGCCGAGTGCCTGCACGAAGCCTCGCGCGAGCACACGGCACCCGAGCCCCTGCTGCGTTGGCTGCAGCGGCAACGGCGCGACGCCAGTGGGGGCGAGGCGACGCAGGTGCGGCTGGAGTCCGACCGCAAGCTGGTGCAGATCGTCACCATCCACAAGTCCAAGGGCTTGGAGTACCCGGTGGTGTTCTGCCCTTTCCTCTGGAACGGCCATCCCGGCGGCGGCCCCAAGGACCTGCCTGGTCGCGAATACCACGACGACCAAGACCTGCCGGTCATCGACTACCGCGACGCCGACGACGGCATCAAAAAGCGCATCGAGGCGGAGCGCGACGCCGAACGGCTGCGCTTGATCTACGTCGCGCTCACGCGCGCGGTGCATCGCTGCTACCTGGTGGTCGGGTCGTATATGGCTAAGGCGGGCCGCAGCGTTTCATCCAAGGAATGCACCGGCAATCCACTCAACTGGCTGGTCGCCGGGCAACATGTCGCTTCTCCCTCGCATTGGCGCGGCATCGAGATCAGCGGCGCCGACATCGTCGAGGCGTGGAAGAAACTCGCCGCTGAGAACAGGGAAGCCATCGGCCTTGCAGTGCTGCCGACGGCCGCCGGCGTTCCGCTGGCGCCGGAGGCCTTGCAGCCCGAAGCGATCGCAGCACGTCCCGCGCCCGCGGCGATTCCCTCCGGCTGGCGCCGCGGCAGCTACTCCGGCCTGGTGCGGGGAGCGAAGCACGAGACGGCGGCGATCGACCACGACCTGCGTGCCGCCAGGCGCGAAGCGTCGCAAGCCGCTCGCGCGGCGTTGGCATCGGATGACATCCTGAAGTTCCCAAGCGGTGCGCGCGAAGGCGTGTGCCTACATGCCGCCTTCGAGCGAGCCGATTTCGCTGATCCGCAGACCTGGTCCGACGCAGCAAAGGCAGCATTGCGCCGACATCCTCCGGCGGGCATGGGCACTGCCGAGCCGGGGCTCGCCGCCATGGTCACGGGCATGCTGCGCGACGTGCTGACCACGCCCCTGCCCGCGGGCCTTGCCTTGTCACAGGTTCAGGGCGCGCGCCGGATCACGGAACTGGAATTTCACCTGGCGGCACCCCACGTGAGCACGGCCGAATTGACCGCGTCGATGACCCGCCATGGCTACCCTTGCCACGAATTGCCTCGGCAAGTGCTGGAGGGCTATCTGCACGGCTTCATCGATCTGGTGTTCGAGCATGAGGGGCAGTTCCACATCGTCGACTGGAAGTCGAACCATCTGGGCTACGAAGCGCGCGACTACGGTCCGGCGCAGTTGCAGACCGCGATGGACAACGCCGGCTATCACCTGCAGTACCTGCTGTACACGATCGCCGTGCACCGCTGGCTGCAACGGCGCTTGCCCGGCTACGACTACGAGCAGCACTTTGGCGGAGTTCACTACTTGTTCGTGCGCGGCGTGCGACCGCAGTGGGGTGCGGCCGGCGTCTATGCGCGCCGGCCGGAGCTGGCTCTCGTGCGGGAACTCGAAGCGCTGTTCGGGCGCACGGAGGAAGAGCATCAATGAGCGGGAAGGACACGGAAATTCAAAGCGATGCGCAGCAGCTCGCGCAGGCCTTTGCCGGATACGTGGGGCGCTGGGCCGGGCTGGCGGGGGCCTCGCCGGATGCCTTGGCGGCAGCGAAAAGTGCCGCCGAGCAAGCAAGCCTGGCCATCAGCGAGGGCCACGTGTGCGCATCGCTCAGCGACCTGGCAATCGATGGCCGCGATGTGACGGCTTTGCGCGTGCTGCTGGCGGCTTCCGGTGTGGTGGGGGGACTCGAAGCGAGCGACGGCTGTCCGCTGATCGTAGACGCCGAAGACCGGCTCTATCTGCACCGCTACTTCGATTACGAGCAACGGCTGGCGCGGCGATTGCGCGGCTTCCTTGCACTGCCAGCGCGGCAAATCGACTCTTCGACACGCGACCGTCTAGCGACCTTATTCCGGCCGGCCGCTGGTGACGTCGACTGGCAGCAGGTGGCGGCCGCCCTCGCCTTGCGCCAGGGCCTCACCATCATCAGCGGCGGGCCGGGCACCGGCAAGACGACCACGGTGGTGAATCTGCTCTCCTGCCTGCTGGCGCAGGACCCGGACTGCCGTATCGTGCTCGCCGCGCCCACCGGCAAGGCAGCGGCTCGCATGAGCGAAGCCTTGCGCGACCGTGCGGAGCATCTGTCGGCGGAGGTGCGCACACGCTTGCCCACCGAAGCGTCGACCATCCACCGCTTGCTGCAGCCGGTGCCCGGCGGCAGCTTCCGCCATCACGCCGGCAACCCGCTGGTGCTGGACGTGCTGGTGGTGGACGAAGCTTCGATGCTGGACCTGGCACTGGCGACGCGGTTACTGGAGGCGGTGCCGGCGAGCGCGCGCGTGATCCTGCTCGGCGACAAGGACCAACTCGCAGCGGTGGAGTCCGGTGCGGTGTTCTCCGAACTCTGCGCCGACCCGACACTGAGCGAGCCCTGCCGTGCCGACCTGGAGACGGCCTGTGCCTTGGCAGCGGGCGCATTGCACCCACCCGCGCCGCGCCGCGCGACCGGTCTGCAGGACTGCGTCGTCTGGCTGCAGCGCAACTATCGCTTTGGCGCGGACTCCGGCATCGGTCGCCTCGCCGCGTGGATCAATGCGGGAGCGGAAGACGCCGCCATCGATTGGCTGCGGACCGACACCCCTGCCGGCGTGACCTGGCATGAGCAGCGCACGCCGCAAACGCCGCTGCAACTTGCCGCCGTGGGCTTCGCGCGCTTCCTGGAAACCGTGCGCGCAAACTCGACCGACGTCGATTCCGCCAGCGATGCCTTCAACACCTTCCGCGTGCTGTGCGCCGTACGCTCCGGACCCTCAGGCGTCGCGCAGATCAACGAGGGACTCGTACAACACGCGCGGAAAGTGCTGGCAGAGGTCGTGACCGCGTCCGGCGCGGGCGCGAACTCGCCATGGTTTCCCGGCCGTCCAGTGATGGTTCTCGTCAATGACCCGGCAATGCAGCTTTTCAACGGCGACATCGGCCTCACGCTGCCGACTGCCGACGGGACGCTGAAAGTGTTCTTCCCGCTTGCTGGGGGCGGCTGGCGTGCGATCGCTCCGCTGCGCCTGCCCGCGCACGAAACCGCGTTCGCGATGACCGTGCACAAGTCGCAGGGATCGGAATTCGACGAGGTGCTGATGGTGCTTCCTGCCGAGACATCGAGGGTGCTCTCGCGCGAACTCGTCTACACCGGCGTGACCCGCGCTCGCAGCCGGGTAGCTCTGTGGGCGAGCGAGGAGGCTTTTCGGGCTTCGATCGGCAAGCCAACTCAGCGGCGCACGGGATTGGTGGCGAGGCTTGGGGAAGAGCGGTGAGTTTAGTGTCGGACAAAGCCCCCTTAGACGGTTTTGGACCCAACACTCTGGTCCATACGTCACATCTTGTCGCATGGGCGGTGACCATCGGAATATGAGTTCCTCCCTCACCCCCTCAGCACCATTGGTTGCACGCCTACGCGACGCGCGTCGCATAGTCGTCCTTACCGGCGCCGGCATGTCCGCGGAAAGCGGCATTCCCACCTTCCGCGATCAAGTCACGGGGTTGTGGGCTCGTTTCGACCCTTACGATCTGGCGACGCCTGAAGCATTCGTGCGTGACCCAGAGACGGTCTGGGCCTGGTACGAATGGCGACGCCATCTCGTGGCTCAGGCAGCCCCTAACGCAGGTCACTTGGCACTGACCAAGCTTGCAGCCCGCGCTCAAGTCGAATCTTTGACCGTCGTGACACAAAACGTGGACGACCTTCACGAACGCGCTGGCTCCAAAGAGGTCCTCCACCTGCACGGCAGCCTGTTTGCGCCGCGCTGTTTCGCCTGTGGCCAAGCATTCGAAGGCCTCACCGATCCGGCCAAGGACGAACCTGAAAATCAGATGACTCGCCTGCCCCCGCCCAGCTGCTCGCATTGCAATGGTCGAATCCGACCAGGCGTGGTCTGGTTCGGTGAAGGCTTGCCGGAAGAAATTTGGATGCGAGCGCTCCGCAAAGTCGAGACCGCAGACCTGCTACTCGTGATCGGGACATCCAGCAAGGTGTACCCAGCCGCCAGCCTTCCCGACGCCGCGCGGCGACACGGTGGCGACGTCTCTGTCATCAATCCTGATCCTTCGACTTTGTCGAGTCGCAGCGGATTGGACTGGCAAATTCCGGCGGCTATCGGCCTGCCTGCGCTGCTATCGATGCTTGAGGAGTAAGACCGTTGCCCAAATTAGGAAGCAGTTGGCTACCCGCTGCCACAGTCCAGCGGCCGGCGCGACTATTCGAGGTGAGAGGGGCCATCGGCGAGACGCGGAGTGCGCGTCCGAAGGAGGCGTCGAGCAACGCTTGCCGACGCAAGACCGTCATTACAAGCTTGCCATGATGAGGAGAGATATGGGAGAAACTCGGGCCATCGGCTTGAACCGTGCGCAACCCACGATCGGGTGGGTCCTCATTTCGCGCGCAGAAGTTGCCAAGGCGGAAGGTCTGCTGCAAGGCGACGGCCAGGGCGTCGTCGACGAACTCGGCCTACTTTCAATTCATCAAGCGATCGCCGATCGCTTCTTTCCGGGAACGTCGGTACTGCACACGCGGCTGCGCTACGCGCTATTCGTGCCGTGGCTGATGCAGCTTGCCGCGACGGACCGCAACCCACTCGACAAACTGAAGCGGCTCGAGTACGAGCTGACCGGGCTTTTGATCGAGGGCACGCGCAGAATCGGCGGGGACGCCGCGCTGGGAATCATCGGGTCGATGGTGTATCGCCGAAAGAAAGAGGCAGCGCAGCCACCGTCATATTCGTACTGGTCGGCTTTGTCCGCTTGGGGCATTCTCGGGCGGAGCTACCTGCGGTCCGTGCCATCGCGCGAAGCGATCCTGGCGGAGCTCGCCTCGCAGGTAAGGAGCAGCGGCACCGACATTGACGGCCAGGCCGTGGCCGTGGAGCAGGCGGTGTTTGACGGGTTGCCAGCGCCGCCGAAAGGGTTCATGGAAGACCCGAGGGGGCTGACGTTCGCGTTACGGCCGGGCGAAAAGAGATACCTTGTCCGCCGCTTGACGGCGCTGAAGGCACCGGCCGACGTCGATGTGCCACCTCGCGAGTCGTTTCTTGCCGCGCTCGCGCGCAGCCCCGTTCAACCACTTCGCGAAGTTCAGTTTTGGGACGACGCCGACGTCTGTGCTCGCGTGCCTCCCGAAGACAAAGGAGTCATCCCGTTGGCACGGAACGTATCTGCACTTGGCGGAGTCGCGCGCGCGGTTTACCTCGCCCTCGTCGAGCAAGCATCCGAAAAGCAGGGATTGGACGTGGGCCGCATGCACCGCGACCACTTGGCGGACTGCCGCACTCGTTGGGGCGCCGAGGCCGTGCGGGCCGACCTCAACCAGGTTGTGGCTCTGGGCCTAGGGTTGAAGCGGGACAAGCTGTTCGACCTGCTCTCATCGACGCAGGCTTGGTTGCGCGGGTCCGGAGCAATGCCTGGGGCTGAGCTGGCGAAGATGTACGCGGACGTCGAACGCAAGCGCAAGACTTCGCGTGCGCGTCTCGTGGGAACCAAAGGGGCCGCCGCCCAGCTGGAGCGCTGGGCACGCTTCGCCGATCGCTCGAGCAAGGCCGAGAGGCTGCACTTCCGCTGGCGGCAAGTCGGCAACCTGCTGCGAGACATTCATGAGTAGCCGCGCCGGAACCAAGGCCGAGGACGACGGGAAGGAAGAGGCCCGGCATCTCCCGATGTCGTCGCTCCTCAACTTCCTCACACCTCCCGCGGGATACGCGACGGACCGCGGGCTTTGTTCCGCGTACTCCGCCCAATGCGCGGTGCTGGTGGCGATGGTGGCGGCGATGATCCGCCAAGGCCCCGCCGACGGAAGCAGTGCGTCGGCGCTTGCGTTCGCGAGGGCGCTGCAGCGGCTCGAGGGAAAGGTGCACTTCCTGGTCCAGCATGGACGGCTCACCGCGCCCCGCAACGCGAGCCCGATCGTGAACCTGCTCGACAGGATGGTCGTGCCGATGGCCTATGACGAGCGCAGAGAGTCGTGGCACCCGAAGATCTGCATCATGCGCTACACGCCCCACGACTCGGAGTCGAATGCATCGGTTCTCTGGCGGCTGTGGATCGGCAGCCGAAATTTCACGCGCGACGACTCGTGGGACATGGCGCTCAGCCTCACAGGCACCACGGACGGATCAGGCGTGGATGTGCCGGGCACGGTTGAACTGGCAAGGCGGCTTGCTGAGGCCGCGAACGCGGGTCGTGAGTGGAAAGACGCAATCAAGGAACTCCGATGCGTGCGTTGGGATGTGCCCAGGGGCCTGCAGATCGAAAGGCTTGCGCTGCTGCTTCCCGGCGACCAAGCGCGTGATCTCGAGCCCGCGCCGCCGCGAGCGCGCGGCATCCTCGCGGTATCCCCATTCATCGACGCGTGGGCCGCGAAAAGGTTGCTCGAGGCTCTCCCGGCGAAGCGCGGGGCGAATTTCGAGAAGCCTCGGCTCATTTCGACCGAACCGTTCATGGTCGATGTCGCTCGCGCAAGCCTCGCGGTACTCGAGAAGTACAAGACGCTGTCGTTTTCGGTTTCCGAGCAGGACGGAAAGGAGGACGAAGTCAAGCCGACAGATGCCGACGATGCGGACGATGGCCCGGAAGCGCGGGGCCTGCATGCGAAGTTCATCTGGATCGAGACACCCGGCCGGGCGGAACTGCGCCTAGGGAGCGCCAACCTCACGCGGCGCGGCTGGCAGTCGAACGCGGAGGCACTGGCGGTGGTCTCGGTCGCGCTTCCCGGTGGGGCGGTGGCGAAGGCGTTGAGGGCCGGGCTGGAAGCTTTCGAGGCGCTTTCGATGCCGTATACCCCGCCCAGCGAGCCGGATCCTCTCGACGCAGCTGAGCAACTCGAGCGCAAGTTCGAAAGCTTGCGCCAGGGTCTCGTCGCCACATTCAAGCTGAATCAGTCCTTCCGCGACGGCCGCTGCGTTCTCGTCGCACTGGCCGTGCCAATGACCGGCGAGGCAACGCTGCGCGCGGGCCGTGTGGGCAGCGGGGCGCTACAGGCCTGGCCGGCCAGCGCGACGGAGCTTGTACTGCCTCCAGCGCCGATGCACGAGAGCGGCGACTTCATCCAGCTCGAGTTGACATGGGGCGATTTGCGTTCCGCGTGGCTGCACCACGCGCCCTTCGACCCCCCGCTTTCCCGCGAGGTGCGCGACCAACCGCTCCTGCGCTCTTGTCTGGGCATCGACGGCGTGCTGGCCTTATTGAACGACTGCCTGACGATCAGCGGCAACACCGGCGGGGAGCGGCGTCGCTGGGACTTGAAGCCTGAACCCCAGCGATCACCCTTGCCCGGCGACCTGCTCGGCATCGAGTCCGTCCTTGCGAGCTGGATGCGCGATCGCGAGTCGCTTCGCGACGTGAGGCACGTGGTCACGCTGGCGCGGGCGTTCATGCCCGACGAAACCGATCAAGGGCAGTACCGCCAGCTCCAGGAGTTCCTGGCGAGTTGGGACGCCGTCGAGAAGGAGCTCGCGCCGCGATGACCCCCAAAGAATTCCAATTCGCCACGGTGCGAGCTGTATTGAGGGCCTTCGATAGCCACAACGCGACTCGCCGCTTCCTCGTAGCCGACGAACCGGGATTGGGCAAAACGTTCGTGGCGCGCCGCGTGACTTCGGAGATGTCGAAAGATCGGTTGCTCACCGTGCTCTACGTGTGCAGCAGCCAAGCGATAGCATCGCAAAACGTGGACCAATTGCTCGGCGACCTGCCGCAGGCCGAACGCGAGTCGGCTAGAGCATGGGTCGACCGGCCGAGCCGCCTGCCGCTCGATGGGAGAGCGCCGACGCACGAAAAGCTTCGCATCTATTCGTTGACGCCGGGCACGGCATTCTCGAGTGCGAAGCGCCGCAACCGTGGGCGCGTGGAGGAGCGTGCTTTCGCAAGCGCCTTGCTGGAACATGAAGCGAAGGGTCGGTTGGAGTGGCTCGATGAGCACCTGTCGTGGGGTGCTGGCAACTTCGACGAGCTGCGGCGACACCACCTGAGACTCATTCAAGATCGGCTAGCGAGCCGCGACAGACGCTTCGCGGGCTTCGTGCGTGCGTTTCGCCTTCTGCTCGCCGAATGTCTGCACGAATACGGCGGCCGTGGGAACGCCATGAAGCTTCAAGCGGCAGCCGCCGTGCACGGCTCGCATGCGCGGCTCTTCGTCACGACTCTTTGCCGCAATTGTCTTGCCGCGAGCGCGCTCGGCCAGCTCGATCCCGGCCTCGTGATCTTTGACGAGTTCCAGAAATTTCGCGACCTGACGTCGCGCGATGAGAAGACTCTTGACAGGGCCGAAGAGCGCATTCGCTCCATCCTCACGGCACAAGACCAAGGTCGTTTGCTACTGCTCTCGGCAACCCCGTACGAAGCTCTGCGGCCAGCCACGCCCGCCAACAAGAAGAAATTTGCGCCGAAGCCGAAAGGAAAATCGAACCCGGCCGAGGAAGAGAACGACTTTTACCGACTGCTCGACTTCCTCTGGGGAAACCTGAGACCGCGCGAGCGAACCGAGGCTCTCGCCAGCGTGCGCGCCGCATTCGCGAAGCGCGAAACGGAGGTTCGGCGCGGCGTGCCGGATTCTGAGGCAGCAAGGGCTGCATTGGACCATTTGGTCGAGACCCTCTCGCGGGTGATGTGTCGTACCGAACGCCCCATGACCGCAGGGCCCGATCATGAGTCCTCAACGGACTCACCGACACACTTGGTCTCGGCAGACGTACGCTCGTTTCGGACCTTCGGGAACTGGCTGAGGGGAGGAAAGTATGCGCACTGGGCAGTGCCGCTCTGGAGCTCCGTTCCAATGCCGGGACAGGTGCTCGGCAACCGTTACGCGGCTTGGAAAGCTGCGCCAGCCCGGCTACCTCCCGCGGAACTGCGCAAGTCTGACCTGGTCCGTTGGCGCGTGCGCGAGTGGGCGCACCCAAAGGTGCGCGCATTGCTGGGAGAACTGCCGCAGCAAGCCCTGTCGGCGCCCTGGGTCGTACCGACCCTGCCTTGGTGGAAACTGGGAGGCTGCTGGTCCGGCGGAAAGGGCACACCGCGCATCGACGGCAAGGCGCTGGTTTTCAGTCGCTTCGCTGCGGTCCCGGGGGCGCTCTCGGCCGTGGTGAGCTTCAACACGGAAGTGCAGGTGTTCAAGCCCTCGTCCACGCACAAGCCGCCGAAGTACGACGCGGCTTCGAAACCGAGCTTTCCGCGCGGGGGGGGCAGTCCCGCGATGTTCACGCTGTTCTTTGTCCCGGAAATCCTCGTGCGACTCGACCCGCTCGCCAAAGGTATTCCGAAGACAGTGGACGACGCTCGCAAGGCGGTCACGGCACAGTTGAGGGAGGCTCTCGCGCAGCGCGGCACGACCGTCCGGCGCGGACTCAAGCGCCGCCGCGTCATACCCATCCAGACGTGGTTGATTCACCTGGCCGGCGCAACGCAAACGCAGGCGCGTGCCGCATGGATTGACGCCATTGCCCACGAAGAAGGCGCGTCGATGCGCACGTCAGCCGCCCAGGCCTTTGACAAGTTTCGCTCGCACTCGTCGCCAAGCACGATGTCCGAGATCACCGAGAAGGAGCTCGCCGCCCTCGCCCAGCTTGCGCTCGACTCGCCATCCGTCGTGCTCGCACGGGCCGCCCTGCGGCATTGGGAAGCGGGAGGCCCGCCGATCGACTGGGACCACATCATGCCGGCCGAAGGCGGCACGGCGCACAGAGCCAAGGGGGAGAGCGCCCGGACGATCCTGCAGCGCGTGGCGTACGGCGGGCTCAAGCGTTACCTAGACAAGCCCTGGTTCGCCGCGGCCCTGCAGCGTCGCGCGCACAAGAACTTTCCCGCGGCGCTGCATGCGGCCGTGATCGAGGGCAACCTGGAGAGCGTTCTGGATGAGCATTTCTGGTTCGTCTCGTCGACGAACTCCCAATCGTGGCCGAAGCGGCTGGCGGAGTTGCACGCGGCGCTCGCGCTCACGGGCGGCCGCACAATGCTGCATGAGGGTACCAAGGACGGAACGAAACCTCGTGTGCGGTGCAATGTCGCGCTTCCTCTGCACCAAGCCAAGGACGAGACGGGCAAAGCCCCCAAGGACAGGAAGGACGAAGACAGCGATGTGCCCCGGCCCGACGTTGTACGGCATGCGTTCAATACGCCGTTCTGGCCAATGGTGCTGACGACTACGTCCGTCGGACAGGAGGGGCTGGATTTCCACCCTTGGTGCAAGACCGTGGCGCACTGGGACCCGGCGCCCGGCCCTGTTGAATTGGAGCAGCGCCAGGGACGTGTTGCGCGCTATGCGGGCCTATTCGTGCGCAGGGCGCTTGGCACACGTTTTGAAGGTTCAATCGCCGAGTCCCGTGGACGCAGCCCTTGGTCAGAAGTGGCGCGGCTTGCGGAAAGCGAAGCGGCGGCGGAAGACACGACCGGCGGCATGTCCCCTTGGTGGTGCACGCAGAATGCGGAGACAGTGCAGCTCTATCTGCACTGCGCCGGTAGCCGCGAAGCCGCTATTCGCACGCGGCTCGAACGCCGTCGCGCGATCTACCGTATGGTGCTTGGCGCAGCGGAGCCGGAGTGGCTTATCGACGAACTTGAGGCGACAACGCGCCCATCGCCGGCGACTGTGCTGGAGAACTCGCTGGACTTAGGTGCCTGGCGGTTGGAGCAGAAAGAGTTGGCGCGCGAGGATGCTCGTCGGAGGGCTTAAGCTCTGCCGGTCAGCCGTATACGGTCGGTAGCGAGCTCGCGCACGTGCAGGGCGTCGGCGCCGCTGCGTAGCACTGCCATGTCGGATCTGATTTGAGACCGCTGGACATCGAACATCATCGGCCCCATCGCCGCATCTGAACCCCTATGGGCTGATAGCAGACTGCTGGGGCCGAGGCCTGTGGCCGTTTCGTACCATACAGCGGCGCCCTCTTACTCTCATGTCGCCGCATCTATTGCTGACCGAACGATGGACCCAAACGGATAGTCAACCTACTGGCTCTTGAGAGATATGTGCCAGTGATTCAGATGTGCGTCTATTGGCCTTGCGACCGCGGGCTTGTTTGCCCACCTACCAAGTGCCCCTCCAAGCGTCCCATCGGGGCCGATCAAGGGGATGGGCGTGCCATTTGGAAGTTTGCCGCTAACCAAGGCCAGTTGGATGAAGGAATTGCCAAAGTAGATGACAGAGGCGTTGACCGCCTCGGCCTGAATCAGGCCTCGGTTCGCATTCACCCAGGAGATGGTCGCTTGAAGTTGCGCCGTTCCTTTGGATCCGCCAGCGGCGACTTCAAGCGCCGCGGCGTCGAGCATCGCCTTGATCGATGCCCCTTCCGCCGCGCCTCCCAGAGGTTCCGTAAAGCCTCCAGAACCATCGGCATAGCGCAGATCGATTTGACTTCCGTCGCTGTGGCCAGAGTGCCCAAGGACCGACCTTGCCTTAGGCAATCCTGAGATGGCACTCTTGCCCGCTGGAATCGCTGCGAGTTGCAGCGCAGAGGTGTCATTGAACCGGTAGGCACTTCGAGCACTCAACCATCCAATAGTGTTGAATGTGGTCCATGAATCACCGCCCGCATCTGGAAAGTCCTGCCCGTAACGCCTACTGGCGGGAAAGAGATCGCTCGCCAGAAACAGCGGGTAGTAGGTCGAGTCGCCGGCGAAAGTAATGGGGCCGTCTTCCGCCTTCGACTTCACGGTTTCCCCAGCTGGAGTCGTTCCAGTCAACTCAACCACAACGTTTGTCTTTCCGGCAAACGGCGCGATGGGCATCTTGGGGATGCGCAGGTCTCCGAAGGTTAGAACACCGGGCGCCTTCAGTGTGACCATCGACAGAACGTCAGCGTCAGAAAGCGCCGCGGCGTTGCCAACCATCACGCCAATTCTGACAGATGTGATGGTGACATCCGGCGGCTCAAAGCTCACGTCGAGTGGAATGCCCCAGTCGAGATACTCTGTCTTGTGGGGAATGCTGACATAGTGCCCCGCCAGGTTTCCAGAGGGCGCAGGAGATACTACTTTGTAGGTCTTCTTGTTCGGAGACCAGAACGTTGCTGAAGTCACCTTCAAATCGCCCTCGCATGACACCTTGACGTCCATCACGACTCTCGTCGCCAGCGACGAGTCGCCAACATTGGTCGCCGACAGGCTTGCATTGAATGTGTAGGGGCCAGCCTTCGTGAGTTCGCTCACGTCGATGCATACCGACTTCGTTGTACTTCCTTGCGTGTAGTGCGAGTCGTTCACAAGGCCACTGGCGGAACCGAGGCCCTTGAGGCCGCTAACGGCGTACGACCAAGCGTCGTTGTATTTGCTCTTTGACTGCGTGTACACGGGGAATTCGGCAGTACTCACGGTGAGGGCGACCGACGCTTTGGCGGTTCCCTGCGGGAACGTGTGCGACGCAAGGCAACTTATCGTCGTGGCCTGCGCTCCCGCCACAGCTTCATATACCGATTCACCAGCTGTAGTGCCCACGGTCTCGCAACTGGAAGGTGTCGCCTTTTGATTGCCATTTGACGAAGGGTGAGATGTCTCGAACGCGCGAGGTTGAGGCGGTATTCCGTCTTGCTGAACGCCCACGGAGATAGCTTTGGCGCCGCCGGACTTCTGACTGGTTGGCGACGCAATGCCTTCCGGGGCATACATCAGTGAGGCGTTGACGGTGGTGCTGCCCACGAAAATTGGAACCGTCGCCGTCCAAAAGCCGGGCTGTTGGACATCCAAAATTGAGAGTTCAAACGTTCCTGCCGGAAGGTTGGAGGCCTTCGCAGTGCCGTTTGCATCGATCGGCACCACGAGTCGCACATGGTTGTCGCTGCCGCGTACTGCCATCAGCTTTCCAGCCGCTGCGCCGCTTGACACGCCGTTGAGATCGATGACTTGAACAGTCAGGCTGGCCGAAGGTTTATAGCCGACAAAATTCCAGGCTTGGGCATACTTGCCATCCGCGCTGGCCAAGCCAATCGCTATGTCAAGCTCGCCCGAAGGCAAGGAGTTGAAAAGAGGCGTGAACGCAGCGCCAGAGAGGATGAATGTATTGGTTGCTGCATCCAGCGTCCAGGACTTCGCCAGATCGACAACGAGGCCTGATGACGGTGCAAAGATGGTCGCAGAGGAAGCGTCAGGATCAAAAGCGGGTGCATCATTTGCGGTAAATCGCAGCTCCCCTGGTAGCAATAGATTGTTTTCGCCAAGTCCTGTGACCAACAGCTGACTCGCTGAAGGCTGCGCAGTTTGACCTGCTTCGTCGGGCTCGATCACTTGGGTTATCGCAACCGGGCGGGAACTGAGGATCGTTACCTCGACTGAAATGGTAGCGTTGCCGTCCTGAACCGCGAGGTTGACATAGCCGTCGAAGCCAGGGTCGCTTGGCGTTGCGAATCGGATGTCACCGTTGACGACCACGAGGTTGGTCGCGGGCCCAGAGACGAGCTGCACCTGACTGGTTGTGACGCCAGGAGACGCCCCGATGACCCTCAGGGGAATGGAGGCAATGCTCGCATATTCAGCCTCCGAGACTGCCGTCTTTTGCGTTGTCGGATCCGAAGGCGGACTGACCGTGACGGGCGCAGGACTCGGGGGGGCCGAACGTTCTCCCCCACCGCCGCATCCTGTGAGCAAGAAAAGCAGTCCAATCGCCAATGCAGCGCTGGCCCTTGTGCGAAGCAAACGAGCTTTCATGGTCTTCTCCTCAGAGTGAAAAATAGGGATCGACTGTCCTCAGTTGATCGGTCGACCTAACGCGCTCGTGCCTGGATATGCGGCGCCCCGGAGAGGAATCCTTACGGGCGCGCAAGGCAGGCTTTTCAAGCGCTGAAAGGACCTCATGGGCTTCATGCCTACGTCGGAACGGTATGCATGACGCTTAGCGACCGCACTTGCAGCCACCCGGATGCGACTTCTCGTCGTGCCCCGGATGGCATCCGGTGCGCGGATCGAGGGTGCATTGACTGGCCTTCGTTACGCTGCTGGAATAGGGCGCTGCGGCGCCCGCTGCAACGGACATCTGTTTGCCCTTGTACTGCGCGATGCCGGCGCTCAGCGCGCCAAGGAGGGCCACGGTGCTGGCGTCGGGGTTTGCCTCTTGCGCGGCGGAGCCGGCGTCCTGCGCGGACGCCGCCTGTATCTGCGCCTGCTGCTGCTCGTTCTCGCGTCGTACGCGCTCGAAGGCGTGCTGTCGGGCGCGGCGCTGAATCTCCAGCGCCTGACGCCGCTGGAAATCTGCGGAATCGACGTCCACCTGCGGCGTGCCTGACAGGGCCTCTTTCACGCCGTCCGGGGTGTGCTCGAAGTACCAATCGTTCAGACGGCCCTCGATCGTGGTGCCGTCCTCCCACCTGTATCGCTTGATGACGTTACCGATCATCACGCCACCTTCGAATGCCACTGAGGCGCCACCGCTTGCCGCCGCGCCACCAACGCCCGAGGCGAGCGCGCGCGGGATCGCCCAGCCGCGCACCAACGCCTGCTCCGCCGCCGTGGTAACGGCCGTGTCCAGCGTGAGTTGCGCACCTTCCCTGTAGATCCCCGCCATGCCCTCCTTCGCGCCGACGATGGCCAGAGAGCCGCCGATGGCCGCTCCCTTCACGATGTTGCCGCCGATATCCGCGGCGCGCATCCCCGACGCCAGGTCGGTGGTTCCGCCCAACACGTTGCCCAGGAGCATGGATGATTTGGCGGTCATCCCGAACGAGGACTGCGACATGTCCATCGCCACGCCTTCCAGGACCTGCTGGCGATTCTCCCGGCGCGCCGCCTCCGACAGGCGCGGCGGCACTGCGCCCGGGTCGACGCGCGGTGCCTGCGCAAGGGCCAGCGCCGGCACGACAGCCAGCACGGCGCTCAACACAAGTTTTGAGGTGATGCGAATCAAGATGGCCTCCGATCTGGTAGTTCCGCTCGGGCAGAAGTGGTCGAAGCCTTGCCCCGCGGCTCGGATGAACGGTTGGTTCTGCTTCTCAGCGCCTTCGGGCGCCACCGCCTTCGTTGGCGCCGAGTGATCCAGCAAGCGACGCCATGACCTCCTGGGCCAAGGTGCGGCCCACGTCGGCAGGCGACGGTGCCCCGGGTGGCGGCGGGCGCCGAAACTCATAGCCCTCGGCGCCAGCCACCCAGCCACCCGGGCCTTGCGGCGGCTGACTGGGAACACCCGCCGTATAGAACGCAGTCACTTCCCTGCCATCGCGCAATGCCTTGGTGCGGACATCGAAGCCGTAGCCCGCCGGCGCCGCGCGATCTGCGACCCAGATCACCTCCAAGGCCAGGTCCGCGTACTTGAGCAGGGCGTCCGCCTCGATCAACGCCGCGTCGGCACCCGCGCGGTGCTGGCCTGCGGCGGTGGCTCGCATGACCCACGCGCGGTCGACGAAGCTCACACCGGCGCGCCGCATCTCCGCGCTGAAGGCGCGCTGCAGTTCCACGGCGTGTTTCTCAGCCAGGCCGTTGTTGCGCTGGGGCTCCCCCACTGCAACCTGGCCTTTCGTTGTCGTCGTCGTCCGGTCGAAGGACTGATCGCCCTCCCGCAGCGTCGCGCTCCCGCTCGATCCAGCGCTGGTGTTCTCCATGCTGCTGCTGGAGGAAGTGCCGCTTTCGCGCACCACCGTCCTCTCCTGCATGGCGGTCTGTGTCCTGTCGCTCAGCTCGCGGTTCCAAAGAAGCACGATGCGCGGCCGGCCGGCCTGCACGTAGGCGGCGGAGAAGCGCGCCGCGGGATCTGCCAGCGGCAAGGGTGCCGCCACGGGCGCGGGTACCAGGACCGGTGGCTGACCCGGTCGCATCTGTGCCACCGCCCTGTCGCACAGGCAGAACGCGCAGCAGGTGCAGCACAGCCAGGCAGCGGATCGGCTGCGCCAGAAGGGCGCGCGCCGATCGGAAGGGAAGTGCATGGGCTTCATCGCGCTCTCCGTGAAATGCATGCCTCGCTCGCCTTCAGGGCGCAATCTCGACCAGATAGGACGCGACGTCGCGGGCCGTGGAGCTTTCCGTATAGAGCGCGGTGGCACGCGGCTCCAGGTAGACCACGCGCCAAGCACTGGCGGGCTCTGAAGGGGCTGTATTGGCGCGCAGGAACGAGGTGCGCACGCGTACGCTCGCAGCCCGGTCCGCGCAGGACACCAGGCGAACGGTCAACTGCACGGTGTCCGCGGGGGATCGCTCCGCGAACATGGCTTGAACTGCAAGCAGGTTCGTGAGGTCGGGGGATCCGAACTGCACGCTGTTCAGCGGCATCGGCGTCATGGCCAAGCCGTAGGACTGCCCCACCAGCGCCGGTCCCGTTCGCGTGCCACTGGCCGGTGCGGTGCACTGCACCACCAGCGCCGGATTGCCTGGCACCTGCGCACATCCACCTAGCGCGCCCAGGACGGCCACACCGAGCGTGCGCACGCAAGCAGACTTTGAAGCGGCATCCATCACGCGCCTCACTTGGTGGCCACGATCTCTGTGATGACCATGGCGCGGAATGCCCGGTTGCGGTCGCCGCGATTGGCCTCGACACCGCTGCCCTCGCGGATCTGTACCGTGCCGCCCATGTCGGTGGTGAGCGCGGAGCGTGTGCGCCCCCACGCCACCGAACACTTGCCCTGGCGAGCGACCATGGCGAAGCTACGCGGGCTGCTGCCGACGGTGAAGCCGCTCGCCTCGGCGGGCTGGCTGGACGGCATGGCCACGAGAATCTGCGCCGGCAGCGAGTCCCACGAGCGCAGGTCGGCCTCAGGGTTCGAGGCTTGCTCCACGCCTTTGGCGATGAGGCCCACCACCATGAACGCGAGCCCGGCGCCCGCGACATCGCGATTGCCCGACATACCGCCGACCATGGCGGCTTGGCTGCCTCCGACGAGCGCCGCCGTGCCGACGGTACCGGCCGTGTCTTTGAACTGGGCCTTGCCTGCCAGCACGCCGTCGATCTCCCGGCCGCCGCGCGTCGTGGCCTGGTAGACCAGGTCGCCTCCCACGATCAGGCCCGCGTTGTTGCGCAGCGCAACGGGGGGGTCTTCGCCCTCGCCTGCCTTGAACTTCAGGATGTGCTTGTATTGGCCATCGCCCCATTTCACTGGTGCTGGGCCGGCATCAATCAGCACCAGGGCAGCGCCCGGCCGCGACGGTAGCCCTTGCATCTTGGGATCCGCCGCTCGGGCTTCCTCGACCAATTGCGCGGTCCGCACCGTGTCGCCGGCGCATTGCGCGGCCCAGCCCGCGAGGTACTTCATCAGCCCGAACTTGCCGACATAGGCCTGATCCTCGGCCGAACTCAGCGTGTCGTGGCGATCAGCCGCAAGAAAAGCGGCGCGTGCGTTCTCGTAGTCGCCCTCCTGGGCATAGAGCAGACCGCGGTAGTAGTAGAGCATGGCGCGCTCGTAGGGCTCGCCCTTGAAGTCTTTGACCTTCTCCTCGTTGAATACCGAGCGCGCCTTGGCTGCATTGGCATCGTTTGCGTAGATGGCCTCGACGCGCTGGATCGCCTCGTCGAAGGATTTCCTGGCCAGTGGCAGCCGGCCCTTCTCCATCGCGGCCAGACCCAGCCGCTCGAGATTGAGAACGCTGCCCCATTCTCCGTCGCGGTACAGCGCCTGCATGAAGGGGCGCATCCAATCGTCCTGCGTCGCGAACAGCGTGCGGGCATCCGCCTGCACGGCCTGTACGTCCGCCTCGGGTCCGGAGGCCGACGCGCCGAAGCCGAACAAGCCTTGCGACCAGCTCGGTGTGGAGCACATCAGGGCAGCCAGCAGGCCCAGGTTGAAACGCGTCTTGCACATGGCGATCTCCTCAGTCGAAGGGGGTGGATGTCGAACGGGCGGATGCAGCCGGGAGGGCCCCGGTGCGCGAGTTGCGGCCTCAGCGATACACGACGTCGTCTGCGGCCGCGCGGGACATGTCGTACATCCCGCTCCAGACGATCTCGCCCGACTCGAGGTCGAACATCTCGAAGGTGATCTGCGTGAGGCGTTGCACGAGCCCGGTGCGGGTGGACTTCTGGTCCAGCGAGGCGATCCGGCCGCCCAGCCGGTAGTCCGCGCCGAGCGTCGCCTTCATCAGCCCGGTGGTGCCGACGTCCGTCGTGCCCGAGCGCTTGAGGGCGCGCTCGGCCTCCACCGCGCCCACGTACTGGCGCCCGATGAACTGCATCCGCCCACCCGCCGCGCGGTTGAGCGAGACGCGCAAGCGGTCGGTGATGATGTTCCGGTTGATCGGCTGGGAGGAGTCGTTGGCGAAGTACTGCGCGTCGACGATCACGCGGGGCACCTTGCCCTGCGCGGGCTGCGTCAGACGCGGGCTCCCGAGCATGTCCCGCATCATCTGGTCGGCCATGCTCACCACATCCTGCCCCTCGATGCCGATGCCCTGCACAGGGCCCGCGACGGCGGGGTTCAGCTCGGCGGTCCTCACGCCCGAGGCGTTGGGTGGCGCGATGGCACATCCGCCGAGCAGGAGCGCGGCGAGCAGGAAGCCCGAGCTGCCCAGACGGGGTGTGCGGCCGCGCGGTGGCGCGGTGCGGTTGCGGGAGAGCGATTGCATCTGCGGCTCCTCGATGTTGTTAGAGCCGATGCTAGGAACGCAGGTGGGCGCGCGACACTGAGAAAGGTTGCACCCGCCGATGGCAGAGGTTCTATAACCAACAGGGGATCAGGTGCGCAAGCCTCGTCATTGCGGTGAGAATCCTGCGACGACCCATCACCGGAGTGGCTTCATGGGCACCTTGATCGTCGACGACCATGCCCTGTTCAGCGAGGGCCTGCGCCTGTTGCTGGCCGGTTCGAGCGAGATCGATGCCATCTGCTGCGCGACGGCGCAGGAAGCCTTCCAGCAGATCGACGTGCAGGATTTCGACTTGGTGCTGCTGGACTGGAACCTCAAGTGCGAGCCCTCGCAGGGACCGCTGGTGAAAGCGCTGAAGGAGCGTCTGCCGCACGCCCGCGTGGTCATCATCTCCGGCGAATTTGCGCCGGAGCTGGTGCGGGAGGCGATCGACAACGGCGCCGTCGGCTTCATCCCCAAGGAATCCACACCGGCGCTGATGATCGCGGCGCTGACGGTGACTGCCAACGGCGGCATCTATCTGCCGCCCGCGTTCTTGCTGGCAAACGCGCCCAAGAGGCAGCAGAACCGCGCCATCCCCGCGAGCCCCGAGCGGCGCGACGAAGCGCCGCTGCGCAGCATCGGGGACGCCTTTCCGCAGCTCACGCCGCGGCATGCAGACGTGCTGCGCCAGCTCGCACGCGGCGGTCAGCAAAACAAGGAGATCGCTCGCGCCCTCGCCATCTCGGACGGCACCGTCAAGCAACACCTGAACGCGATCTTCCGCGAAATCGGTGTGAGCAATCGGACGGAAGCGATCTGCCTGCTGGCCACACTTGGCGTGAAGCTGACGTAGTGGCCCGCGGCGTGCACCTTCAACGCAAAGTGATGGGCCCCACAGTCTCGCCGCAGCCGCTTTCGTCGGCCTTGGCGAAGCGAATCTCAAGCGTCGCTGTCGGGTTCAGGCCTTTGAGCGTCAAGCGTACATAGCCGTCGCCCGGGGGAGCGAATCGCACGTCCACGCTCACCTTCTGGCCGCCCGCCTGGAAGCTTTCCTTCTCGACCAGGTCGGTCGGCTCCCCGTTCGCAAAGGGAAACGGCGCATACAGCGCCGAGCAGTGAACCGACACGATCTTGACGTCAGCGGGCTGCAAACAAATCTCCGCGTGGAAGGAGTGGTGCTCATCGCCGGATATGAAGACGGTATTGCGCACTTTCACCTTGGCGATATAGCGCAGCAGGCGCTCCAGCGATCGCGGAAAGCCATCCCAGGCGTCGCTGCGTTCGTAGCCGAATCGGTACGCCGATGTCGTGCGTCGGCGCGGGAGGAGTACAGAGGGCGAGACGACCAGTTTCGGCTGGTCCTTGTGATTCCACAGCCATTTCTTCAGGCGGATCCACTGGCGCCGCTGGATGATGTCGGCAGCATGCCCCGGAGCGCTCGCGGCATCGCGCGAACGGCCCAGGCGCGTGTCGAGAAAGTAGACGGGACGCCCATTCCAGATCGACTGGAAATCCACCGGCCCTTTCGGAACGCACTGCTGCGGTCCGTGTGTCCGCTGATACTTCCAGTAGGCCCAGAAGCCGTTTCGCCTCGTTTCCCCGCTGCGCGGGAGCGAAGGTTCCCAGTTGTCCACGAGCTCGTGATCATCGAGCAGCATCTCGACCGGAACGCGCCGCAGGATCTCGCGCATCGGACGGACACGAAACGTCTTCTCGTTCGGCAGTTCGTACAACTCGTCGCGCCGCGTCGGGTCCATGAGACCGGCGGTGGCGTCGGCATAGATCTGGTCGCCGACGAACAGGCCGAGGTCGATCGCGTTCAGCTCCTTGCACAGCCGGCGCAAGCTGGCCTCTGCGATCGGGCGATCCAGCAGACCTGCCGGGTACTGGCAACTTCCCACAAAGACATCGAGCGTCTTGGCCGGTTCAGGTGTTTCACAGCGCGCGGCGACCGCACGGGCGAGGTCGCTGGCGGAGACGAAGGCGAATGCGAGTTCCTCTTGGGTCATCCGACGAATCTCTGCCCGCGCCAAGTCAAGCAGGCACGGCAAGAAATCCTCATGGGCGTCGTCCAGTTCCAAGTCGACATGCATCAATTCGAGCGGCTTGCTCTCGGATGACTCCAGATCGAACAACGCGGGGACCTTGAGATCAAGGTGGCCGCTGTACCACTGGCTGTCGTCCAGCTCCCTCGGCCGCACCAGAGGTTGCCGAGCACCTGCCCCGACTGCGCCCTTTTTCGGCGGTGGTGTGCCTTGGGGGATAGGCCCCGTCGATCGCAGACTGGTGGTCTCGTCCACATGCGCGACGAACAGCGCCAGCCATCCCCATACGCCGTCGGCCTTGTCCATTTCCCCGCCAAGGGCGTCGGCGTAGGCATCCAATGGCGGGGTGACGAAGCACCAATCGCCGCTCGCGCCCCGCTTCCCCGCCGCCACGCATTTGAGCTGATCAATCACCTGATAGCTGAGGCTGCCCTTCGCGCCGTGTCGGCGCACTGGCACCAGGCACAGGGTTGCGCGCCCCTGGTCGGGCCGCGACATCGCAGCCAGACTGAGTTCCAGCGCGTTCCCCACCTCGGCAGGCTTGAAATCGAGGCGCGGCCCTATCCACGGTACCTCGAGTATCCAGAGTTCGCAGGCATTCGAAGCGGGCGGTACCGGAGGACTGCCTGCGTGCGTCATGGCAAGAAAGCCCTCGATCGTCGCGAACACCTCGTTCGAGCGTTTGCCGATCAGCACGTCCTGGTGGCCCATCCCCTCGTAGGGCTCCTGGTCTTGGAAGTCCACCCCGGCGTCCCGGAAGTGTTCGCGCAGGAGCCGCTGCGTGTCCACGTCCACCAAGCCGTTCTCTGCACCATGAATGGCCAGTGTGGGAATGCCGCGCCAGCGCTCGCGCAGGCGCCGCCGCGTCACGAACTCGCCACGCCCTTGTTGGTTTGTGATCGCATTGAAGCGAGTGAAGTGCACGGTCTGCGCCACGGTGTCCAGGTTCAGCGGGCCGAACAGGTCGTCGATGGCGCGCAAGACTGGGTCGCTCATGTTCGCTGCGTTGAAGTCGCGCCCGTACAGCGCGTCCATCCGGTGCCGAGTCGTCACCCAGGGAGTTCGCTTCCAGGGCCACAGCGGGTTCTCGACGTCGTAGTCCTCGGCCGGATAGGGCAGGCTCGCCAGCAGGCGGTCCACCAGCTGGTCTGCCACGGTCGCCTGGTCGAGCGGACGGAACTGGTAGTTCGGTGACATGAGCCAGCGGCGCAGCGTCTGCATCAGGTAGGCGCGCAGGATGTTGTCGTCGGTATAGCGCAACACGGGTCCCTTCTGGCTCAGGACGACCGAGCGGATGCAGGGGTGGGGACCGCCCGCACGCTCGCCGCCGTTGAACGCATCGAGGATGCCCAGCTGCTCGCGCGTCAGGAAGGTGTAGTCGCCGAGCTGGATTTCCGAGCCGCGCACGCTGCGCCCGTCGGTCAGGATGGCCATGCTGAGCATGGCGCAGCCAATGCAGTGCGCCAGCACGTCAACGGGCTGCCCGGTGGCGCGCCGCACATGCAGCAGGGCGGCAGGGATGTCGATCAGGGCCGGCTCCTCGAAGGCCCAGTTCTCGGAGGCCGTGGACAGGCCGGAGCTGGTGCGAAGGTCGACGATCCAGACGTCTCGCCCCTTCTTCCAGAAATACTCGGCCGCGCTGGGCGCTAGGCTGGGATGGGCGAAGGTGGTGCCGCTGACGCTGTAGCCGTGGATCATGACCAGCGCGGGGTTCGCGCTCCCCTCGTTGGGATAGCGGGTGAGACGCACCTTGACGATGCGGCTGGCGCCACCCCGAGTCCCTGAGCCCACGTTGAGCTCCTCCACGACGGGGATCGGTAGGCCGGCGAGCGGCCCGGGTAGCCGCGCCCCGGGGTCGGGGTTGGGTAGGTCAGGCGTGTCTGGCTTCCTGAAGGTCCAGAGGTGGATATGCAGGATCACGCGAAGGAATTGGAGGCCGAAGGACAGCAGGTCCAGCAGCGCCGCCGCCTGATCCTGCTGGCGCTCGAGCGCGATAAGCGGGACCCCTTGGTTCGCGAAGAAGCGCGTGTCCAGCTTGAGGACAGGGAAGCCCCGTGGCTTCGGGCCGCCGCCGAGCTCCAGCGATTCGACGCGCATCTCTGTCAACTGGCACCAGGGGTTGGCGCGGCGGTTGTACGTCAGTCGCTTCGACCCATGGAGCGCCCCCCCGGTGATCGTTGTCGGCGTTTTGAAGAGCTTGTTCGTGCGGGGGCTCGCAATGGTCAGGTGGTAGTCGAAGCGGCGCACTTCCCCGGCACGACTTGCCAGGTCCAGCAGGCCGCAGAGGTAGGCGTGAAGGCCCCGCCCCGTTCCCGCTAGAGGGTTCAGCGGGGCGTCACCCTGGTCGCCCCATCTCTTTGACAGGGTCTGGTAGATGTCCCGCAAACCCCGGTTGCGCACCCACGCCCACAATCCCCTTCCGATGCGGCCCCACGTCGTCGAGGCCTCGCGATGCAGGAAGGCCAACGTTCCACTCGTCTGCGCCTCGAACAGCACGTAGTCGTCGCGCTCCTCGGTGGACTTCACACGCAGGTTCTGTTCTTCCCATTCGTCTGCCGCGAAGATCCGCAGCTGCGAGCGCGGGTCCTTATCATTGACGTTCACCACGCGCTTCAGCCGGGACGTCAGGTTCTTCAACTCGGACGGCAGGTAAGCGAGCGTGAGTTCCACGACGTAATTCCCGGCTCTCCCCTCTAGGTCGAGGACCATCGGCCCGGTCAACCGCTCGATGACGGAGATTTGGGTCTCTCGTTTGCTAGGCGGCGGCGGGGGATTCCGAAGCGGCAGCCTCACGGGGCGCGGATAGGTCACCGACACCGGCGGGCACAAGGGTTCGGCCGGATGCTCTGGCACCAGGTCCTGCGCTCCCGCGTCGCCCTGGCTCTGCAACAGGCTGCGCCTCAGGGCCTGCGCCGCGTGCAGCGCAACGGCGGAGATGCTCAGCGCCGGGTTGACGCCCAGAGAGCCCGGGATGATCGCGCCGTCCAGCACATGCAGGGTGCCGAACCAGGGGTCCTCGTTCATATTGTTGACGTCGAACACGCGGCCCCGAGCATCCACCACGCCGTCCGTCTTCGAGGCACCGAGCGCGCAGCCACCGAGCGGATGCACCGTCAGCACCGGTCCTCGCGGCTGCGAGACCATGTCTTCCAGCGCCGGCGGCAAGAGCCGCCACATCGGATTCGCGACGAGCGAAGCGCCCTGGTCCAGGTTCTTCGTCATGTCGGCAAGTTGGTTGTGCGCCGCTTCGAGCATGTGCGCATGCCGAGCGTGGTGCCACCGGATGCGCACCGTGCCAGGATGAGGCAGGAACTTCGGAAAAGGCTGCGCCAGTTCCAGCACGCCGCGCGCATCGTCGTGGCCGATGATGCCGACCAGCAAAGTGTTCTCCATCTTGGCCGGGTCCACCGCCAGCGGGTCGATCTGGTCGTCAGGCTCATTGCCGTGGCGCTCCCGGTCACCAAGCGAAAGCGCGTCGAGCGCGTTCGCGGTGGTAACGATCTCGTCGAAGAGCCGGGCCATTGGCCCTGGCACCGAGAACTCCTGGTATTGGACGCTACGCGTCCCCAGTGGCGTGCCGATCGTGCCCGTGATGGTGGGCCCCACGTTGCGCTGGTCCAGGGGCTGGTTCTCGTCGGCGCGGCAGTGCGCTGGACCCGCCATGCGATGGACCGCTGCAAGGTTGTCACCATTGCAGGAGAACGAAGCGCCCAGCAGTGGCGAGAAGGTCAGCAGGTCGGTCCGCGACCGCAGCAGGATCTCGGTGCTGCCAAGGCTGCCAGCGCCCAGGATCACGTGGCGTGCCTTTAGCGAGCGCGCATTGTTTCTCCGACCCCACTTCTTGCCATGCTGCTCCTCGCGAGCCTCCAGGCGATCGTCGGTGTGGGCGACGAATACTTCCCAGCAGCGCTCCTCGCCATCGCGCTTGGGCTTGGAACGTTCCAGGTGCAGCACCGTGGTGCCCAGATAGATCTCGGCGCCCGCGCGGCGCGCCTTCTCGAGCAGGTTGACGTCCAGGCTGTCCTTGGCGCCCACGTTGCAGCCGGTCATGCAGTCGCCGCACAGGTTGCACGCGGGCAACTCCACGCCTGAGCTGTTGGCCAGCCCGTCCATCGAGACCGACAGTGGCGGCGTGACGACGGTCCGATTGCTCTTCTGCGCAAGAACGCCCAGCGCCTTCAGCTTCGGGAGGCCTGGCGCATTCGCGGCCTCGATCTGATGGCGCTTGATGTCGTTGCGGAGCATGGCATCGCTGCGCCGAACCGCGCCCCCGAGAGCATGGAGCGCTTGATCGTAGAAGCCCTGCGCCTTGAGTGCCACCAGCAGGTTCTTCCACGTCCCCGGCTTAAAGTCATTCGGATCGGGTTCCAGCAACACGCCCGCATTGATCAGCGAACCACCGCCCAGCCCGTTGGCAAGCAGCACGTTGACGTCGTCGCCCAGGCGCACGTCGAACAGGCCCTCCTCCTTCCCGCCAGACAGCCCTGCGTTTTGCCGACCCACCCGCAGATGACCTGGCAGGTCGGAAAATCGCGAAGGGAACTCCCCCGGCAAGTACTGGCGGCCACGCTCCAGCACGCAAATGCGCAACGGACGCGCCTTCTCTTTGGGCAGCAACGTGCCGGCCAGTGTCGCGGCGGCCACGCTGGCCCCGTAGCCGCTGCCAACGATCACCACGTCGAAGGGGGTGTCGTCATGACCAATCTCTTCCCACAGATCACTCAGCCATCGAATCCTTCCTTGCGCCTTCTCCTCCGAGCCTGTCATCGTGCCACTCCTCTCCAGGGTCCATCGGACCGGTTGTTGTTCCCAGGAATGCAAGCAACTCGCCCATGCCCACGGGCTTGTGGCGCAGGGCCACGCCCTCGCCATGCGCCTCGCGGATGCGATCAGGTGCGGTATCGCCGGTCAGCAGGGTGGCCCGCGCATGGGGGTGCAGGGCGCAGACCCTGCGGATCACCTCGATGCCGCTCGCACCTTCGCGCAGGCGCAAGTCTGAGATGACGGCGTCGATGCGGTGGCCTTGCGCAGCGGCTTCGGCCTGAGCTAGGCCATCAGCCAGGTGCACCGTGCAGCCCAATTCCGCGAGCAGGAGGTACATGGAGGTGCGCACGAAGGCCTCGTCATCGACCACGAGCACCGACATGCCGCTGAGGCGAGCCGGCACCGGTGCGCTCGGCACCGCAGGTGCCGCCTGCGCCGCCGGTACATGGAGCGTGACCCGGGTGCCCGCCTGCGGACGCGAGACCAGTTGTAGCTCGACGCCAAGTAGCCCGCACAGCCGCTGCACGATGGAAAGTCCTAGACCCAGGCCCTTGGATCGATCGCGCTCTACGTTACTGACTTGGTAGAAGGCGCGGAACACCAATTCCTGCTCTTCCTGCGCGATGCCGATGCCATCATCCTCGACACTCAGCGCAACTCGGGCGCCGGCGCGCTGGGCAGCCAGTCGAATGGTTCCGCCAGGCCGTGTGAACTTCAGCGCGTTGTCGGTGAGATTGCTGATCGCCCGCGCCAGCAGCGCCGCGTCGCTCAGCACATGAAGATCCTGCTCGATGTTGAGCTCGACCCTCAGGCCCCGCGCCTGGGCCAGCGACACCAGTGCGACATGGTGAGGTGCCAGTAGGTCTTCCAGCCGGAAGGAAGCGAAGTCGGGCTTGATGATGCCGGCGTCGAGCTTGGAGATGTCGAGCAATCCATCGAGTTGCTTGGACAGTGATTGGTTCACCGTCTCCAGCAGGTTGATGATCTTGCGCGAGCGCGGATCCACCTCGCGCAGCGTGAGCGCCGCGATGAGGACGTTCATGCTGTGGATCGGTTGGCGGAGGTCGTGGCTCGCCGCAGCAAGGAAGTGCGTCTTGGCCCTGTTGGCTTCCTCTGCCGCGTCCAGCGCCTCCTTCAGTTCGAGGGTCAGCCGCTGCTCGCCGTGCCGGAAGCGCCCCGACTCCTCGAACACCTGGTGCGCCTGCCGCGCGATGCTGACGAGAAAGAGCAGGAACAGGAAGATCAGCGCCCCGATACCGTACGCGGTGCCTCGTCCACCCTGGTTCGGCGTGCCGACGACCCAGGCCAGCGACAGCGACACCAGCATCGGACTCGCGAACGCCAGGAAGATGCTCTGGTAGCCCGAGGTTGTGGCCACCGACGCGGTCGCGGCGGCGATCAGGATGATGGAGATCGCCGCCCGCTCCAGGTCCGAAAACGATTCGAAGGCCAACAGGGGGATGGCCATAGCGATGCCGTTCGCCAGCAGCACGGTGGCGATGCGGCCAGTCGGCGTGCCGATTGAACCGTGTCGGACGAAGGCCTCGGTCTTGAAATAACGAGCGACCGATAGTGCGGCGATGCTCAGAAACCACGCCGCGGATGCCAGCGACGAAGCGCGCGAATACCAGATGGACGCCACCAGCGAAGCTGCCACCAGCAGCCCCAGTTGTGCTCGCTCGTTCTGGCTCAGGAACAAGTCGATGAAGCGCTGACGCACAATGGCCTGCACCACCTCCTCGTCAGGTGCAGCATAGTGCGACGGCGTTTGGCCAGGCTCCAAGTGCATGTTTTGTGGGCGCAAATCTCGGCTCACACGGACACGCACGACGCTGGAGCGTCGATCGACGCTCCGGAACGCGAGGATTGGGCCGGGAACTTTTTTCTTATTGTGGACGACGCGTCGCGGCGACGCAATCGAGTTCGGCGGCAAAACGGGCGCCTACCGCGCGATGCGAGGCTAGGCTCGCAACAATCACCCACCGTCGTTGGCAAAGCCTTTGGGCGCTGGGTATCTCCTGGAGGCGGCTTGTATCACCCCGGGGCTTGCAAGACTCGACCCCGGCTGGCATTGACAATGCCAGCATGCCTCTCGTCGACTTTTGGTCCCAACACCCTCATCCCGGCATTCACCCTGATGATGAACCGCACGTCCAAGAACTCGATTGCGTTGCGTGGTCCTCAAGCACCGAAGCCAACAAGCACAAGCAGGCTCTTGAAGACAAGAAGGGCGAACTTCAAAGGAAGCTGCACATCAGCCTATACCCGCAGCCTTTTGTGGGCAACGTCCGAGAGGCCTCGGTCTACATCTTGTTCGGCAACCCCGGACTGTCCGTCCAGGACTACGTCGACGAGCTGGAGACGCCGGCCTACGCGGAGCAGTGCCACGCGAACCTGAGTGGCGCGCTGAAGCACTTTGGCCCTTTGCTTCAGGCTGCGAAAGGCACAGGTGCCTACAGGTACTGGGAATCGACCCTCAACAGCCTCATTCGGGACGTCAGCAGTGAGCTTGGTATTCCTATCGACACAGCTCGCTCCTGGGTCCTCAGTCAGGTTGCCACCATCGAGGCCGGCGCATACCACTCGAAGAGGTTCCCCCTTGGAGGCTTCGCGGCTCTACCCTCTACCAAGGCGGCCAAGAGCTTTGTCGACGGGTATGTCATGGGCCGTGTGCGAAACAGCGAGTGCGTGGTCTTCGTCTGGCGACAGGCAAGCTTTTGGGACCTACCCAAGAACGTTTCCGGCGTCAAGGAACGTGACCGCCGAAAGGCCAACGGCCGATATCTGGTCAAGGACGAGCGCGCATTCGTGGTGAAGAAGCTGGCCGACGTGTATCGGCGTCACGAGTGGCCTTAGGTGGACCTGCCCGATTCGACGTCCTTGATGAGCTGCTGCAGGGCGAACCGGCCCGCGATGCGTAGTCCGCTCTTGCCTTCGTCGGCGTAGGTTCGGACGACCTCGATGCCACGCTGGGTGGCGTATTCGCGGATACGGACGGTCTGGTTTTGAGTTGAATACTGCTGGTGCTCGGTGGACATCCGCACGTATTCGGCGGCGCGAACGAAGGAGCGCTCGTTCCCTACGGAGTCGGTTTGACCTGCACGGGGGTGTCTGGATTTCTGTGTGTGAGGCGGTTGGTTGAATCGGTCTTGACTGCTTTCTCTTCTGTCTTCGGGCCCCTGCCAGGCCGCCGGAGGCGCCCCCGGTTGAGCGATGTACTCATGCTCAACCTCCTGTTCTTCCGCCACCGTGAACGGGGTGCGTGAATCGCTCTTCGTAGAGTATCGCGAACTGGTTCATGGCCTCGCGCCATTCCTTGGCCGCGCGACCCCAGTCAGCCGTGATGTTGCGCAGTGCCAGCCAGATGAGCTTGGTCGCGGCATCGTCGCTCGGGAAGTGCCCGCGCGTCTTGATGATTTTGCGCAGCCGGCTGTGAACGCTCTCGATGGCATTGGTGGTGTAGACCACGCGACGCACGGCCGGCGGGAACGCGAAGAATGGAATCACGCGATCCCAGGCACGGCGCCACGCCGCGGTGATGGTGGGGAATTTCTGGCCCCACGGGCTGCGCTCGAACTCGTTCAAGGCCTCCAGCGCGGCCTCGGCGCTTGGCGCCGTGTACACCGGGCGCAGCGCTGCGGCGAGCAGCTTGCGGTCCTTCCAGCTCGCGTAGTCCAGGCTATTGCGGATCAGGTGCACGATACACGTCTGAAGCGTGGTCGCTGGAAACACCGTGGCGAGCGCCTCGCCAATGCCCTTGAGGCCATCGGTGACGGCGATCAGGATGTCGCTCACGCCGCGCGTCCTCAGGTCGTTGAAGACCTTCATCCAGAACTTGGCGCCCTCGGTGTTCTCGATCCAGAGCCCCAGGATGTCGCGCGTGCCGTCGGGCAGCACGCCAAGGGCCAGGTAGATCGCCTTGTTGCGCACCACCGCTTCTTCCCGGATCTTCACGCGCAGCGCGTCGAAGAAGATCACCGGGTACATCGGCTCCAGAGGGCGAGACTGCCAGGCCCCGACCTCGGCCATCACCGCGTCGGTGACCGAGCTGATGAACTCAGGACTGACCTCGGTGCCGTATTGCTCGGCGAGGAAACCCTGGATCTCGCGCACCGTCATGCCGCGCGCGTACATGGCCACGATCTTGTCGTCGAAGCCGGTGAAGCGGCGCTCGTGCTTGGGGATCAAGACCGGCTCGAACGAGCCCTCCCGGTCGCGCGGCACCTCGATACGCAGCGGCCCGTCCTCGGTCAGCACGGTCTTGCCGCTGGCGCCGTTGCGATGATTGCTCGCGTCATCGACCTTGGCCGCACCCGGCGGGTAACCCAGATGGTGTGACAGCTCCGCGCCGAGGGCGCGCTCGATGAGCGCCTTCTTGAAGGCCATCGACGCGGCCTGCACCGCCTCGGCACTCATGGGCCCCTTCACGAACTGGTCAATCAGCTCCTTGGGGATCGACGGCAAATCCGTCGCAGCGGCTGCTGCCGCCTTCGTCGTCTTCCTGCTTGGCATACGTGCTCCTGGTCGTCATGCTATGCCTCGCACGCAAAATTCCGGACAGGCTCACCTGCACCCATTTCCTGGCACCTCCTGCGGCCGTCGTCACATTGAGGCATCAAGCTGCGTAAGGAGCTTCCGACTACCGAACCGAGGCCGCTTTTGCAAGTTATCAGGTCTCCTCGAGAAACGCGATCAAGTCTTCTCTTTGCAATCAAGCAGGCGTCATTGCAACGGGCGACAGAAGAACGATCCAAGCCCGCGGAACCGTCCGCGCGTCAGAGGTAACTTCAATCAACTTGAACAAGCCAGATGGTGGCGGCCACGATGATGACGCGTCACTCTTTGCAATCAATGCTGGATCCGGGGCACGACCGCCATTTCGCCGCCGCTGCTGGAGGCGATTTGCGTTCGTGTAGTCCGGATGGGCTTCGCGATAGCGCTTCCAGTACCCCTGGTTCTTCGAACGCCACGCCTTCTGGAACTCCGCCTGATCCTGGTGATAATCAGCATCCGCTCGCCGCTTGGCGAGTTGCCAAAGGAGTTTTCGGACCTTCTGGCATTGAGGCGTCGAGCAGTGCGCCTGCCGAGGGGACTGCGGCCGCGGCTCGAAGGCGTTTCCGCAGGCGCTGCACCACCGCTTCTCCATGGTCGCTCCTCGTCCTACGTGACATCGGATGCGTCAGCCTGAGCGCCAAGGTCATGGCATCGCGGCGGCGGCCTTAATAGCAGGTGGACTTCTCCCACGCTCAATTCGGTCAAGTCGTTTTGGGAGGCAAGACCGTCATCTCCAGCAGGGGCGTCTCCCATTCCTCCACTTTCAAGGAGGATCGGTACTGCTCAGACGTCTGCGCTACCGTTCGCACCATCACCGCCATCACGGTTGCGGCCCCTCCTTGGAGAGGGCCTTCGTCCACGCTGGCTGCCAGCTTGCCAACAACCTGGCCTTCCGTCGAATGGACCAACCGGCCCCTCACCTCGACCCGATCTCCAGCGCTCAGGGTCGCGATTGCCCGGTGGATCGAATCCGCCACCGGCTTCCGTCCGGCAAAACCGATGTCCAGGCTCGCCGGCCCCAGCGTGACGTATCGGCGCTCGAGATCCGCACGGTGTTGAGGCCGGACGGCCGGCAGTTGATCCTGTACCCCGCCGACCGTACCGAGGTCCATCAAGTAGGGGTTGCGCCCTCCTTCGGCACGCATCAACGTGAGCGTCAGCCTCGCCCGCGTCATTCCTACGTAGAGAAGCCGCCTCTCGTCCTCTTCGTCCCAGCGCCAATCGTCGCAATCCGCCACGATCACGTGATCAAATTCCAGCCCCTTCGCCGCGTGTGCCGTCATCAGCTTGACGGCGCTGTTTCGGCCGTCTCGCCGCATCTCTCCCGCCGCCTCGTAGAAGAGATCGAGCACTTCGGCAGCAGAAACAATGTCCGCCTGAAGCGTCGAGGCGATGTCCTCGACAATGTCCAGCAAATCTTGCAGGGCCGTGTTCCGAGGCAGAACGCATCGTTGCCGGTTCAGATGCCTTTTCAACGCACCGACACGGATCATGCGTATTTGGCGCCGCCGAAGCGCTTGGGCCAGAGCCCACCCTTCACGGGTTCGCATGAGCGAGATCTGCCCCTTGGCGGCCTCAGGGCCGGTGACCTCGCAAGGTAGACCCTCGACATCGCAGATGGCGCGCATCTTCTCCAGCGCTGAATGGGTGCGGCAAAGCACCGCAATCTCCGAAAGCTTCACCGACGGATCAACTCTGCGGATCCGCTGGATCTCGGCATAAACCAGCTGGGCTTGGAGGTTGGGCGCGGGTGGGCTGGCAATCAGCCGTACTGCACCACGACTCTCATTGTCGAGTTCGGCCCACCGTCCGCCTGGCGAGTCATCCTTGCGCCTGGCATCAATCCGGATCGGGTGATCGACCTTCATCCGGTCTGCCCCGCGCTGGATCACGTGGTTGGCTGCAGAGATGATGTTCTGGGTGGAGCGGAAGTTCTCGACCAAGTAGGTGAGATCTCCTTCATAGTCGGCTCGGAAGCGGCGGATGAATTCGACGTTCGCCCCCTTGAACGAGTAGATATTCTGGTCGTCATCGCCCACCCCCATGATGCTCAGCTTGGTGTCCCCGTCGCCGCGCCGGCGGCCAGCCAGCGCGCTGACCAAGGCGTACTGCTGCTCGTCGATGTCCTGGTACTCGTCGACGAAGATGTATTCGTAGCCTTGGAGTAGCCGATCTCGGATTTCATCTGCGTCAGTCAGCGCTGAGCTTCTGCCTTCGAGAAGGTCGACGGCATCCTCCAGCATCTTCTTGAAATCGATGACGCTGGCCGTACGCTCCGCCCCGGCCAAACTGGTACCGGTCAAGCGCAACGCCATGGCGTGGTACGTCATGACTAGCACGCCCCGCGCGTCCTCCCCAGCCAGGGCCAGCAGCCGCCGACGCAGCTGAATCGCTGCGCCGCGGTTGTAGGCCAGCGCAATGATGCGCCCCGGGCTCACGCGCAATACTCGCAACAGGTAGGCGATCCGGTGCACGATCACTCGGGTCTTGCCTGAACCGGGGCCGGCGAGGATCAGATGGTTTCCCGTTCTTGGCTGAGTGACAAGCGCTTCCTGCACGGGATGCTGAAGATCATCGACGATGCGCCGATAGGACTCGTCGGTGGTCTTGCGTTCCAGCAAGTCCGTGCGTCCGCGGAAGAACTCCTTGATGAACTGCTTGTGCGGCAGGGTGAAGTAGGCCTTGACCAGGTCCAGCGCTTTCGCCGGATCTTCCGCGCCGAGCTTGGCGTACTCGTGCATGACATGCGTCTGCAGGGTCCGCTCCTTGTAGAACTCCTCCAGCGGCGCAAAGGATGCCTGATTGAAACGCCTGGAGGTGTTTTCCTCCATCTGAATGGTCATCGCAGAGCGAAAAACGGACCGTCCCTTGTCGAGCTCGAGCACCCGGGTCTGGTGCAGGTACAGCAGTGCATGCTCGAGAGCCACCTCGGGCTCCTTCAGCTGCGCTTTCAAGACCAGGTCGCCGTTCAGCGCGTCGATCAGGGCCTGGGCCTTGCACTCCACCACGCACGTGCCTTTGACGCCATCTGGGACCTCGGCCAATAGCCGCGTGAGAGTAACTTCGGCGACGGCTCGCCGTAGTTCGCAGATCCTACGGATCTGAGCCCACGGGCGATTCAAGGTCACGTGCAAGGTGTCATCCCCCAGCGCCTGCAACCGGATCATGCTGCGCTTGTCATTGCCAGAGCCGAATCCGTCGGCCATCGATCGCAGACAAGCCCGTACTTGCGAGGGATCTAACTGGACCTTTTCGTCGTCCAGCTTGAGGCGGCTGCGTAGCTCCGTGCAAACCGCCCGCAGATTCAAGTGCTGCTGAGCTTCTTCTTGATCGGCATCGGGCCCATGCTCCGACATGAGATCCAGGAGCTCTTTCTCCATGGCGCAGAGGAATTCAAGGCGGGGCGCGGAGGCGCCTCTCGCGCCGCGTACCAGGCGCACCGTCAATCCGAGGTCATTGACGAGGATTCCCAGCTTGGCCAGCTGGTGGACGATGCGGAAACACTCCTCGGGTCGAATGCCGGCGTCCAGCATGAGTTCGTCGGTGCTCAGGCCCTCCGGCGTGTCGGAGCGAAAAAGCGCCGTGGCGACAGCAAGAAACCGCTGCTGGTTGCTGGCCGAAAGGTTAGCCTTGTCGATGCGCTCCTTGGCCTCCTGGAGTGACGCCACCCTCAAACTCGCCGGGAACACCCGGGTCGCGTTCTCGTTGCGCTTCAGGAAGCCGTTGCGCTCAAGCCAAGCGATCGCGGTGGTGACCTTGGTGGAGGCGTCCGGGGCATCTATCTCGATGCCGGTTCCAAAGCTTTGCGCGAGGAGCTCTTTCGCCGAAACGACGATCTCATCCTTGCCCAACTTTTTCGCCTGGTCCCGCAGAGCGCGCAGCAGCCCGATGAAATCCCGCTGCGACAGCTGGGAGGTGGAAGAGAGCCGGAATTGCGTCTCGACATCTTGCGGATCAAAAAGCAGGACACACCGAGCATCGTCACCATCACGCCCCGCTCTGCCCGCCTCCTGCAGGTAGTTCTCGAGCGATCCGGGAATCTCCGCGTGGATGACCAATCGGACGTTGGGCTTATCCACCCCCATGCCAAAGGCGTTGGTAGCTGCGATGACCTGCAATTCACCGTCAAGAAACTGGCGCTGGCTTTCCTTGCGTAGTTCCGCAGTGAGGCCGCCGTGATAGCAGCCGCAAGAGATGCCTTGTTGCGCAATGATCTGTGCCATGGTCTCCGCGCTCTTGCGGGTGGCGCAGAACACGACAGCCGCGTCGTCCTTGCGCAAGCCGTCGCGCAGCAGCTCGACGATGCGCTGGGGCTTTTCCCCGCCCGCAGTCGGCACCACCGCATAGGACAAGTTCGTACGCTCGTGGCCCCCCAGGAAAGTCCTCAGCTCGATCTGAAGGCTTTCCTGGAAGTGGTCATAGGTCCTCTATGACGTCGGGCTTGGCGGTGGCCGTGAAGCAGGCGATCGGTGCCTGCCCCGGAAATTGCTCCCGAATGAAGCGGGAGACATACAGGTAATCCGTGCGAAAATCGTGCCCCCATTTGGATAGGCAATGCGCTTCGTCGAACACCCAGGCCGCGATCTCGCGCATGCGGATCGCCTCGACGAAGGTCCGGCTTCGAAACTGCTCAGGGGAGACCAGCAAGATACCGATGTCACCCAGCCGAATGCGATCCAACACATCCCGTCGCTCGATCGGGGTGAGCATCCCGTTGACCGTGGCCGCGCATTGGATGTCGGCCTTCATCAGGTTCTCCACCTGGTCGCGCATCAGCGACTGCAGCGGCGAGATGACCACAGTCAATCGCCCCGATCGTCGATAGTGAACGAGCGCAGGAAGCTGATAGCAGATGGACTTGCCGCCGCCGGTGGGCAGGACGGCGAGCAAGCTTTCACGCGCTAGGCCCGCGCTCACGATTGCGCGTTGTAGGGAGGTGCCGTCGCGCGCAGCCGGAATGGCCCGGAAGCTCGGCTTGCCGAACAGCGCCGACAAGAGCGACTCGGGGTGGTGGTTCTGGCGGCAGTACGGACAGTCGGGTTGTGCGCAGTCGATCTCCCGCAGTTCGGCGATCAGCTGCCGGGCCGCCGGCAGTTCATGAAAAACCCAGTGCGGAAGAATCGAGTTGCCACCTGAGACCCGGATCCAGCCGAGAGCAAATGCAGCAGACCATGGATCCTGGCCGTCGAATGATCTTGCGACGTTACCCGCCAGGTCGCGCAGCCGTGTGGCGCAGCAGCGGTCGGCAAAACGGTTCGCGACGATGCGCGCAGCCGCATCACCGGTCGGAGCGGTTTCGTCCCGGACTTGGGACAGCAGCGTGCCCATGCCTTCGTCATCACGCAGGAAGAAGTGCAGCAGCGCCAGCCACCAAGGCTCCTGCTCATTGGTTTCCAGCAACGCTTCTACGGCCTCTTCGAACACGTTGAGGGCCACCCTCGCGTCTTTGGCGGGGTTGTTGCGCTCGTCGCTGAGGAGCTTGTAGCCCTTGATCAGGCGGTGGTACGGATTGCTCGGAAAGGCGAGCGCCGACAGCTCCAGCGTGTCCAGCACGGGCCATTGGAGGCATTCAAGTTGCGGGAGCTGGTCACGCAGCAGTGGAACATCGTGGCGCCGGAGGTTGTGCCCCAGCAGTACACCGCCCCCATGAGCAAAGCTGTTCAAGGCAGCAGCGACCGAGGACGCTTTCGCGGGTGAGCAAGCGCTGCTGAAAGCGCCATCACCGTCCGAACGGACGGCACCGACGGCGAAGATCAGGTTGTCTTTTTCCGGATGCGCTTCGATATCAACAGAGACAAATCGGCCCTCGGCGGCAATGCGCCGAGCACGTGCACGCAAAGACTCGATGACCGGCGTTTCCAACGGGAGCTAACAGGAAGCCTTGACAGGAAGGGATCTATTGCTTGTAACAGAAAGTGCCGCTGCCCCGCAACCTTTCGCGCTACAGGTCTTACGTTCCTCTGCAGAAGGTCACGCTTTCGGCTTGCAGCACGTAGCGACACGGCCGAGCGGGCAAACATGCATCGAAAGGTAAGCAAAAGAAGCTACAGTCGGGTGCAGACAGCCTCAGCTTGGAATCAGAGCGCAAGCGACAGGCGGAACAAGCTCCCTCGACGCCGGACAAGGGCGCCAGAACGGGGCGAAGAATGAACAAGGCTCATAGAAGCGCCGATACGGAGAAGGAACCCATGGCGATGGTGATGGCGACGGATATGCGTTTTTTGGAGGGAAATGAGTTCACGACTTCTCTTCGAAATCTGTATCAAAAGGGAGGTCTGTATCAGAAGGCAGCCCAAACGGTCCAGGCCGCCTGGGGACGCGCTCATGCAAGGGAATCATTCGAAGCGGTTTTCAAGGGGATGCCCACCACGAATCATGGGGAAAGCCGCATCCCGCATTGCATTAAGTACGACCTTACAAGGTTTTCTCGCTTGGTGACCGTCGTCAACAACCGCATTTGCCTATTCCTTTTCTGCGGCGACCACGACGCCGTCGACAAATGGCTCGACCGCAATAAGGGACTGGACTTCGTGGCTCGGCAGTCCGGTGAAGTCCTCGTCCTGCAAAAGACGCGGGCGTCGAATCCAACGCAAGGGGTCGACGGCTGGATCGCCGCGAACCCAGACCTCAGCACGGGCGCACTCATAGACCTGCTACCGACTCGCTATATCGAACGCATTTTCGACGATTTGCCGAGTGACGTCCTGACACACGTACGCCAAATCGAATCAATTTCGAGTGACGACGAGATTCAGAATGTCGCGCTCATCTTCGACGACGAGGCGCGCCGAAATACCGTGCTCGATGTGCTGCTCTCGTTGAGATCTGGCGACGTTATCAACGCGAAAGTGCGCATTGACACTTGGGCAGGGAAAGCCACGCCAGTGATGGCGCTACAGGAGCAGCAGGTTTCGCAGATTCAATCGGGCGAATCAACAGTTCTTATCGAGGACGTTGATCCTGTATTGTTCCAGCACTTCGTGCAGACAGCCTCCTTCGAACAATGGATGCTGTACTTGCATCCTGCACAGCGTCAACATGTTCAGAAGGATTTCGATGGACCGGCGCGGCTGGCCGGCGTGAGTGGATCTGGGAAAACCTGCGTCATCGTGCATCGGGCGCTTCGGCTCGCGGACCTTTACGAGAACGAGCCGGTCCTTATCGTCACCCTCAGTGATGCCCTCGCCTCCTTGATTAACGGTTTGATCAACGCCGCTCGAGGCGAAAGTCGCCCCAAGAACATCCAAGTTTCTTCGATTTTCGAACTCTGCTTTCAACAGCTCATGGAGTTCGAGCCGACGAAGCGCGATTACTACACCACCCGCACCATCGCGAAGAATCCGCATGCAATCTCTGAAGAGGTTGACGAGATATGGCGCGAGTATTTCCTGTGCGAGAACAACAACCATGATGCGGACAGCATGCTCGAGGTCGTTCAGACGCTCAGCGTTCGCGGCATCTATGCGAGCGACTACCTTCGCCAGGAGCTCGACTATGTGCGGAGCAGATTTCGACCAGGGTACCGGCACGAGTATCTAGACATGGAACGCCAAGGTCGCGTTGTCGGCTTGGAGGAGCGATATCGTCTCGCCGTCTTGGATGGGCTGGATGGCTGGGAGAAAAAGATGGGTGCCGTCGGGGTTGTCGACGGCATTGGCATCGTCGCCGCTCTCTCAAAATTCGTGAACCGGCTTGAGCCCACGTATCGATGTGTTCTTGTGGACGAAGTCCAGGACTTGGGCACCCTCGAACTCCAGATCCTGAGGAAACTGACTAAGGAAGGTCCAAATGATCTTTTTCTGTGCGGAGACGCTGCGCAGCGAATCTATACCAAGCATACCGATCTGACACACGCAGGCATCGATACGAGCGGTCGATCTGCCTCGCTCAAGCAGAACTATCGCAACAGTCGTCAAATCTTGACGGCTGCTCACGCTGTCCTCACGCGCTCATTGGAAGGGATCCCCCACGGCGCAGCCAATGTCGAGGTCCTCCCCCCGGAATATGCGAGCTTTGCTTCTCCGAATCCGCTCTTGATCCAGGCAAGCTCCATCGAACAAGAGATTGCGTATGGCCTCGGCTATCTTAAGTCGCTGGCTGAATCCACAGGAACCACCCAACGCTACTGTCTGGCAGTTTGCGGCTATACGCAGAGTGCCGTTGAGAAGCTGGGATCGCAGCTGGGAATACAGGCGTTGTGCGCTCGAACGGATCTCCGGGCGGCTCAAGTATTTATCTCAGATCTTGAGCAAACAAAGGGCTTCGAGTTCGACGCTGTCGTCGTGGTGAATTGCACATCCGCTGTAATGCCGCACCCACAGCTCCCCGAAGAAGAGTCTTTCCGCGATCTAAGCCGCCTCTATGTTGCGATGACCCGTGCAAAGACACAGTTGATTGTCTCGTACAGCGGAAGTTTATCGAGATTTCTTGAGGCGGCGCGAGATACCTTTACGGATACGACCTTTCAAGAGCACGCGGAGCCTCTGGAGATCGATCAGCTCCAGATGCCTACGCCTGCCATTCCCAAGCGTCACGATCCCGAGATGTGGAATCTGAATGGTCAGCAATTCCTCAAAACTCTCGACGCGACCGGTCTCCCAAGAGTAGTCCAGGACATCATCGTGGCAAAGGTCAGCGGTGTAGACAAACTGCAAGGCTCAAAGAGCAAGCAGACCGAATGGAAGGATTTCGGGAGCTTCTATTCGACCATGCAGGATCCCAGAAGACGTCACTTGATCATAAGTGAAGAGTCTTGGAAGTCGCTCTATCAGCACTTTGGCTAGGCTGGCGCCCCTTCCGTACGCGGCCTGCCCCGCTTGACCTTCTGCTTGGGCCTACTCATTCCAATTGCGCGCAAGCCCACCAGATGCTTGCACCTCAAATACTGATCGCTCTTGGTCAGGTACCGGATGCGCTCGCGCAGCGCCTCGCGCTTGCCCACCTGATGGCGATCGACCTTGCCCAAGCCGGTTTCCTTGCCGTCCTTGGGCCAAGTCTTGTTGCCGTTCCAGAACGATCCCATGCCCCCAGTGATCCCGCTCTCCCAGTACCGTCCAATCAGATCGGCAATATGAATCGCTGAATTCGCGTCCTCCCTGTACGCGATGAGGACATGCAAGTGCAGGCCTGTCTGGTCGCCGTCCTCCAACTTCCAGATGTATCCGTTGATGCCTCGCAGCAGCTTGTTCATCCGCCGGTTTTCCAACAGGGCATCGCGGTGGCCCTGGATCATTTCTGGCGTGATCTGGGGCCGGTAGGCTTCCTTGTAGCCGAGGTGAAGGAGCACGAAGACCTGCCGGGAGCGCCACTCGAAGAGGTTGTGCTCCCACATCATCCCTTTGGCTTCCCGTCGGCGAACCGTCTGCTCATATGCCTTCAAAGCATTCTTGAATTTCCTCTGGCGCCCCAACTGACGCACAGACTGGATCAACTGGTTGAAGAGCTCCCCATAACGCTCACCTGAACCTGGGTCTACCTGCAGTGGCTTTTGAAACTCAAAGAACCCGGGTGTGATTCCGAGTGCTTGCAATCCCTTGAGGAATAGCTTGATTCTGGAGCTGTAATGATATTGATCCGTGTATTCGCTCAGAAATCGATTGACACAGGGATAGAAAAACACCAGCTTGGGAGATTTAACCTTGTACGTGATCCCCCCTTTTTCGATGAGAAAAGCGTCTTCCGCGGTTTTCTCAATCGTTCTGACTAGCGCTTCGATCTGACTGCGGGCAGTCATCCTGCCATAGTTTTCGCATTTCTTGATCAGGCGGTGCTCGCTCCCAAGGAACCAATCGATGTTACTGTTGACATCGATCTGCCTGTAGACGGTTGGGTAGTCTGCTGTGCAGTCCATGACACTCCTTCCGAATGGTCTGAATTAGTTGATCTCATCGAATCGACCCTTTTCGAAAGGGTCAGTCAAACTAGGAGGAGAATGTTCAAAGGGATGTGCAGATAAAAGAAGTAGAAGGGAAGATTGGCATTTCATAAGAAGCGTAAATAGGAAACACTAAAAACCCAGGAAATCCGGGTTCTGTTGACGAGGAAATACCGTTCCGCCCGTGGTAGCGGCGAGCTTTTCTCATATACATCTTTGCGCTAGCAATTATTTTTTGCGCGGCGTCTGATACAGATGCCGGAACTTGGCAGAATGCCCATCTCTCTTCAGACAGCGACTCGCATCTGCCTCCATGCACGCACTGGGTCAAACAGCCGGCCTCATCCCCTACCAGGACCTCCTGCATCTGATCGCCGAGGCGCTACACCCGGACCCGCCGGCCCTCGCCGGTCTGCCAGGGGTACTCGGCAAGCGCCGCTTTCATCCCGAGGCGGGGGTCTACACGGCCCGCGAATCGATCAGCGCTGAAGAGCAGGATGTGTTGCGGGCACTGCTGCAAGCGCAGAAGAGCCACCTGCCGCCCTTGAGGCCGGTGATGAACGGGGAGGAGCTAGCGGCTTTTCTGCGAGCCTATCGGGACCTTCCTGATCGCCCGCCCTGGGAACCGGCCTTGTACACCGAGCACGATGTAGCCGCACTCAGAAGCCTGCGCCAAAGCGCCCGGCGGGTCCATGACACCGCGCTGAAGGTCGCCATCGCGCAGGGGCGCATGCGGCACTTCGACGTCGACCGGATGGCAGTGATGCCGCACTTCCAGCTGATCACCTATGTGCCCCACGAGGATGTGCGAAGCTACCTGAGACCGATGGCACTGGATCTGCAGGCCATGCTCCAGGGCCCGGGTCCGGTGTCCGTGGCTTCCCCGGGCATCGGCACAGCGCATCCCAACACCGCCTCCGTCTCGCCGGGCGCAACGAGTCCGGGATTGGTACCACAGGGACAGCCGCAGCAGCAGCCACGCCGGCAATGGTCAGCGCAGGATCGACATCAGATCCTGGAATCCGTGCGCTCAGGTCACCTGGCGTTGGTGGCGCAGCGCTTCGGCATCTCGGCGCAATACGCCAAGCAGTTGGCCTCGCGCTTCGAGAAGGAGGACGCTGCTAAACGGGACACCACGCGCACAACCGAGGCCGCGATTTCAACCGAGCCATCCCCGAAGACCCCCACAAAAGTCGAACAAGCCAAGCAGGAGCCTGCCCCGGCATCAGGCGTTCGGTCAATGCCGACGCCGACTTTGCAGCCTGCACTCGGCAAAGTGATGTTGCGCATGCCCGAGCTGGAGCGCCGCGTGGGACTCAAGCGCTCCAGTATCTATGCACGCCTGGATCCGCACAGCAAATACTACGATCCCACTTTTCCGCAACCGGTGTCGTTGTGGGGCAAGCCCAAAGGAGCCGAGGGCAGCAAGAGTAATGGCGGTGCCGTTCGATTCATCCAGGATGAGGTAGACGCTTGGATTGAATCCCGGGCGCAGCGCTGATGCGTTCGTCAGTGGATTCAAAGCAACATCGCGCTTGCTAGACCCGCCCAACCACCATGGGGACACGGGCACGCTTGCACCGTACAAGTCGCGTCCGGCCGTCATGCTGAAGCTCGATCATCTGATGCACTCCGCTGTAGGCAATCGCCTGCTCGAGCGCGCGAGCCTTCCTCAACTTCGGCGGCCCATACTGAAGCACCTCGGATGCCTTACACCAGCCGTCCACCAGCTGCTGCTCCAGCTCCTTCGCCGACAGAAACTCCACCAGCATCTTGCCTAGCTCGTAGTCCTCGGAGATCTGCTGCGCACTGCCAAATAGGCGCACAAACTCTTGCGCGTACCACATGCCGACGTGAATGGCGCTGCTCACGGAGTAGATGCTGATCTCCTTCGGATCCGCATCGCGGGCCGAAAAGATCGCAAAAATCCCCGCCAAGCGAGCCACGTTGTCGGCCAGCTTGGACCCAAAGTCCCTGACGCCACTGAAGTAGCCATTTGGCGCCAGGTTGGCTTCTACGTACTGAGCAAAGCGAACCCACTGGTCGGCGGCATCCGCTTCAAAGATCAATTCTTTTCGCTGCGCGCCAGCGGGCCTGATTTTCAACGCCTGCTCGATCCTTTCATGGAATCCGATAGCCTCAGATGGAACAGCTTCAGCGGGCGACGACAAGACTCTCCTGAAGCCTTGTGTCGATTGGGGATAGCACGTCAGTGCTCTGGCGAGGAAACCCAAGTCCCTGGCTTCGGAATTTCTTTTCCAGATGAATCTTCTGAACACTCCAGGCTGACTCATGATCGAGATGGTCAACCGGGCATTCGAGATGTGAAAGCTTGGCTTCGACACCCGGTCGACATGGATCGCCCCCCCCTCCCACAGGACGTTCAGGGACGACAGATGCTGGGAGATGCGACTGTCCAGGACAACGCCACCTTCGTCTGATATCAGGCCGATCGCGCGTGTTGGCGTCGCCAAGGCCTCCAGGATCGCTTCCAGTGTGGAATTCATGAAGACCATTCGGGCATCCTGAGGGGAAGAGGGACGGTCCCGCGCCAACCCCTTCACAAACTCCGTGAGCTTGTCACTGGACACGCCATCCCTGAGCGCCTTGCGATATCTGCGCTCCAATTCCGTCTGCCCGATCTCCCAGGCTTTGAGTGCAGCCTCGTAGCGCACTCCATTCGAGTCAATTCCCTCCAGATTTTGCTTCTGCAAACGGCTGCGCTCAATCTTCTGGATCGATGCCTGAAAGTAGTTGTCGACGGTTGTCTTGCGCTCGCCGGACTCGGCGATGGTCAGGAGAAACAAGCTCAACGGCGAGGCGTTGCCTGTCGGGCGCAACACGTCGAAACCCTCCTGGCATGCCAGCGAAGCGGCGCCGAGCGCGGATGCAAGGGCCAGTTCCAGCGGCGCCTGCGTACGCTGATGGCACGCCGATACTGCCTGCCTGAACACCAGCGGCAACATCCCAAAGTCGATCCGAGTGACTGGTCGAAATTGGTACGTTTGAATCATGATGCATACTGCTAATATTGCTAAACTTAGCAATATTAGCAGATGTATCAATTATTTCTATCCGTATCCTTGCTTGGCAATGCCCTCCCTACTTGAACAAGGTTGAGATCCTTTGGTCGGCACCGATCGCATGATTCGCATCGGATTCAGCGAGAGCCGACCCGGAGAATTCGGCACGCTCCTCCTTAGTTTCATGCGGCCTCAGGTCAGTGCCCGAATGCACTGACCGCCGCTTGTCACCTACGCGGTGGGTTGTTGCCGCGGCCCCCGCCCGAAGGATTACCGGTCTTGCTGGGTGCGTTTTCGAGGTAGTTCGTCATGGCTTTCTCCTGATTCCGGTTTGGTAGGGACGAGCGACGCCGAGCCCGGGACCAAATCACCCGTGCCGCTCAATGGGTTTGTGGATGGACGCGCTACGGCGTCAAGGCGCGTGGTGGTTCGACTCCGGCCTTTTCGCGGGCTTCGTTCAAAAGTACCTGGAGGCGTTGATGAACAGTCACGACGCTGGATCGACGCCATGGCGCAGATCTCAGGGCATCTTCAGAAGGCTGCTCGACGAGGACAATGCTGTAGATCGGGTCCCGACGAGGCGCAGGTTCGCGCGCCAGCATCACGCGCAGCGGGGCTTCGAGGCTGAAGTTGATCCGACCGGATGCGGGAGACAGCCGCCAGTACTCAAGCGGCCAGTCTTGCAGGAGCGGCACCAAATGCTCCCACAGCTCTCCGCCCAGCCAGTTGGTCATCAGGTCGTGAGCGCAGCCATCTCGATCGAACGATGCCCGCACCAACGCCGGTGGGTCTTCCGGATTCAGCTTCGCAAGGGCAACCATCTCGGGGCGTAGTTCAGGACCATGTTTTTCGACATCCTTCGGGCTAGGGTTCCTGACGATCGCAAATCGTAGATGTGTGACGTCGGTGGGCGTCGCGTGATCGCCCGCAAAGTCCTTCACGAAGTTGGCAAGCTCGAAAGCGTCTTGAGGCAGTTGGTCAATCCAGAAGCGATCGAGTCCGGCCGGCTTTGTCCACCGTAGGCCGGATTCAGACGGCTGGGCACGGACGAATCGAAGCGTTCTCGCCCGCTCCTTGATCCGCGGATGCTGGACTTCGATACGAAACCAGGGCGCCTCATCATGGAAGGAAACGCGTGCATCGCTTTCATCGATCCCAAGCGATTGCTCGAGGTCTTGCCTGACCTCCCACAGTAACTGCGAAATGCCATGCAGGAGTTCAGTTTTGTGAGCTCCAGGCCATCCTGTTCGCATGAGCAGCCAGTAGCCATGCGCGCCAGCGGGACGCTGAAGCTCTTCCAATGTCCACCCGGTCAGCGCGGCCAGCTTCGAGAGTTCGGCCTTGTCCTGACTCAGTTGGGCGACCTCCAGCCGACTGGTGACATCCATTGCCAGCTCTCGCATCGGGTTTTCCGCGTCCGCCAGTCTTCGCAACGCTGCTTCGAGCAAAGGCGCGTCGCCCGCCGAGAACTCCCTGAGCCGAGCTTCAATCTGATCGACGGCATTCGCAGGCGCATTCGGTACGCCACCCTGAAGCACAGCCACTGTCGCGCCCAGTTCGTCGGCCAGGTGCTTGGCGGTTTCCAGCGGCATCGCGCCGGAACGCTCCCAGCGCTGGTAGCTTCGCTTCATCACGCCCGAGCTGGCCTTCGGCTTACCGAGCTTTTCATAGACCCGCTCCGCCAAGGCGCGCTGCGTCAAGCCCACAGCTTTTCGCATCTCCTTCAACCGTGCAGGATCAACGGCAAACCCGGGTCGCCCAACAGATTTCGCTTTGTCGTTTTTCATGAGGGTGATCGTGCGCCGATCTATTTTTGCCGTCTAGTTGTCAAAAAGACGACAAAAAATAAGGTGATGCCGCGTCCCCAGCTGCTGCGGCTCCGATGGCGAGCCTTTGGTCAACGACCCAGGGGTTCGCAAAAAAAGAAAAGCCCCCGATCCAATCCGCCCAAAGGCGGATCGGCAGGTGCTTCTTCGTTGAGGGGGCAGGAGATGGCGTGCGAACTGCCAATGCCGACGACTACTTCGTCTCGACAGTTCGTGTCGTCGGCAGCAGTGGCGGCACATTCCAGTCGTGGGGGAAGTCACCCACCGGTAGCCAGCCGTTCTTCAAATAGCTGCGCGCGGAGATGCGGTTACCGAAGTGGCCGACCAGCGCGCAGGGGATGGCGATGCTCAGCAGATCGACGATCGGATCCGGCGCGTCGAACACCAGGATCAGGAAGCCACTGACCGAGCAGACGCCGGCGATCAGGAAAACCGAGCAGAACAAGGCCAGGGGCCATTGAGCACGCATCAGGAAGGCGATAGGGCCGAAGAAGCACAGCTGCCAGCTGAAGCCATGCTTGACGAAGCGAGTCTGGCCGTTTTTGTGGAAGTGAATGTTGGAGGTGGAGTTCATGGATCAATAGGGTTGAATGAGTCGGATTGGGTCAAACGCGCGCCTGACGAGTAGGCAGCCCAACGTGAATGTGCGCATCAGGCTCAGCGCATCAGCCGGTGGGCGCTTCGCCTGTATCCTCGCCGCCGCTGTCGGTCGAGGGCCTCCTGTCGTTGACGAGCTGCTGCAACTTGGCTCCAAGGGAAGGCTTGCCGGTTGAGGCGGCGCCGAATTGGCGAGGCTGGGTTTCGGATCCGTTCTGCTCGTCGGGGAAGAACTCCTCAACGACTGCGGCGCCCTCCTCGACCGATTCCTCGAAGGCACCGGCCGCAAAGCCCGTGCGGGCCGCCTCATCCAATGCTGCCTGGTCAAAGCCTGCCGCCTGCCGAGCCTCGACTTCTGCCTTTGCTGCTTCCAGTGCCTGGCCGAGCGTCGACCCGGTGCGCACCGTCAGGTCCACGTAGAAGATCGGCGCTCGGTGCGACTGGGTGGTGGATTTCCCGCGAAGCCGAAGCTCCAGCGGTAGCGCCGAAAGGTGGCCACCCGAGAGCGCATAGAAGTAGCGCAGGCGTGCAGCCAGGGTGCGGATGCTGTTGAACCCGGTCGTACGAAAGATGAAGGAGCCAAGTTCGTCCTCCTCGCCGACACGCACATTGAGGCGCGCATAGGGCTTGCACCCGCCGGCCACGCCAAATCCGCAGCCCTCCGGCGACGGGCACGGCAGCGATTGCATGCCCTGCCCGACTCCTGGCGTTGCGCGCCTGGCGGTTTCGCCATTGCCCACGCACAGCGGCCGGCCGGTCGCCCGGTCGAAGAGGCTGTAGTGCGCTCTGAAATTGAGGTCCGGGTCGTCGAAGAGCAGCCGCACGGGAATGGCGCGCAGCTTGGCATTGGCGGTCTTGCGAAGCTGGGCGTCCAGCGGGTGCGGCACCCAACCATCGTGTCCTTGGACTTGCGTGGTGAGTGCGAATTCGTCGTCTTTCGCGGGCAGGCGTTTGCCGTCGCGCTCGACGATGCGGCCGATCGCGATTCGCCCCACGACAGGGGGCGTGAGGGCCAGTCCTTTGAGCATGAAGACTCCTTGTGAAGAATGGGTTGAAGAAGGTGAAATCGGTCCACGCCCGTGCCTGCCCCTTCGATCCGCATGGGGCAGGCGAGCATGAAAAAAGCCCCAGCGGAACGGGGCTGGGCGCCGGGCGAGCCAGGTCGGGGGAGACCTCCGGCGGGAGTGGCCAACGGGACGAGCGTCGGCCGCAGTGAGATGTGGCGATCAATGCGCGGTGGGGCATGGCTTTCGCCACCAGCCGAGCGCAAACCCCGCCAGCAGGCCAGTGCCGAGCACGATGGCAAACGCCGCCAGGAATTCCATGGGGCCGGGTTGCATGTTCATAAACGCATCCCTCCATCCACTGCCGGCGACGGATCGCCATGCAGGGATTCGTCCACCTTGACGGTGAAGCGCCTCGACCCCGGCCGCGTGGTGCGGTAGCCCGCGACGATGCCCGGGTGCTCGGCCGACAATCGATCGATGTCCAGCATGGAGGCATCCTTGCTGCGCTTCCAGCGGACTTCGCCTGTGTCGAAGCGAGCCACCGAGGCTTCGCCCAGGCGCTGCTGGATCCGTTGCCGTAGTTCGGCTTCGCGCTTCTCCGTGCCGGCGAGCAAGCCCCTGAGCGCGACGAGATCCGAAAACGTCGCTGACATCTCCAGGTCGCCCCGGAGGTCCAGCACCGCACCACTGTCTTGCGGCCAGAGCGCCTTGAGGGCTGCGGCGGAGGAATCCGAGCCGTCAGCCGGTGGGGGCGTGTCCGTTTCGACCAGGTGCCAAAAGCGCTGTTCCAATTCAATCAGTTGGGCGATCAGGGTGTCGTCGCGCTCGATGCGATGTACCTGCAGCTCCTGGCCGCAAAGCAGCACGGCGACGTGCGCTGCCTGCTTGCCGGTCACGGCCAACTGGTGCTGGACCTGCAGTTGGACGTACTCGGGAACGCCGTCGCGCCAGAGACGAGCGCCGAACTCTCCGGCGGTCTTGCACTCCAGGATCTGGACGTCTGGAGCGCCGAGCACTTCGCGGTCGAGGTTCGCGAGCATGTAGGGCACGCTTGGGTGACGCAGTACGGCGTTGACCTTGCGCACGCGGTGGCCGGTGTGGCGCGAGTACGCCGCCGCGACGATGGGTTCCAGCAGCGTGCCCCAGTAAACGGGGGCGCGCATGTCCTCGGGATCGGGCCGGACCAGGTCGGCGTCGCGGCCGGTTTTCTCGAGCCAGAGTTCCAGCCGGCTTTTGTAAGGGCTCAGGCCGACTGCAGCTGCGGCATCCGAACCGCCGATGCCACCCTTGCGCACCTGCAGCCATTGATCGCGATCGAGGTCGGTTGTCTTGACCAGCTTCAGGGCTGGCCGGAATCTAGCGGGTGCAGAGCCCGCGGGACGAGGTTCCGCCATGGCGGTGTCCTTTCTGTGGAGAGAGTTGAAAAGAGTCGGTCAGGGCCTTCAGTCACCCCAGAAGCACAAAGCCCCGGCCTCCTCGAGGGGAAGGCCGGGGCTTATGCCGTTGCGCGGGGGAAGAGAAACCACGGGGTGACGGGCGCCAGACCTAGGAAACCAATTGAAGGGCCGCGTCGAGCGCGCGCTGCTTGACGGCCGCGCCCTGTCCAAACCACGCGCTGTCGAGGCGGTGTCGGCGCCGGTTGAACTTTGACCCACCCTGCCGGTTGAACTTTGACCCGGGGATGGGAGCCGGCATCGTGGTTGCCGACTGTGGATAACTGTAGCTGTTTCCTCCTTTCTTGCTTTGCTTGATGTTCGGTCTTTGAGGGCGCGGAGG